>CALDHF010000185.1 GCA_937941595.1 uncultured Acaryochloris sp.
GGAGAGGGCAGTCCTGCCGAGGCCGGATCGTCATCATCGAATAAGAACAGCTCCATTTCTTCCGGTTCTTCTGGCTCTGTCACCAGATCCCCCAAGGTCTCGGCTTTGAGTAACACCAGCATCGACGCATAGAGAAACGCTTGTCCTGAATCCGAGAGTTCCTGCGAATCCTGATAAGACAGGTGACTTAAAAATCGGTCAAAGACATCGATGACTTGGACATCCCATGGATCAATCTCGCCACGCTGGGCCAAATCAATCAACATGGAAATCGCGTTGTGGGCAAAGGAACTGCT
Organism: uncultured Acaryochloris sp.; assembly: GCA_937941595.1. Lineage (GTDB taxonomy): Bacteria > Cyanobacteriota > Cyanobacteriia > Thermosynechococcales > Thermosynechococcaceae > Acaryochloris. The sequence continues at coordinate 297 of CALDHF010000185.1, forward strand.
CATAGTGGTTCTCAGTCTGCTTCTAGGTCAGACGGTTGCGGAGTAATAATAGTGGCTTCGGCATCAGCAATCGGGGTCTCGGCAGTACGCCGGGATATGGTGGCAGCAGGGCGAGTTGAAACAGTGTCCTTGGCGCTCGGTAATAGCCGTTGCTCTTCCAATTCAGCTTTGTACCGTTCAATATCTGTTTGCAAGGCTTCAATTTCGACTTCTCTAGCTTGGAGGGCTTCTCGGGTTACAAAAAGTTCTTGCAAAGTTGTCCAAACGCTAAAGACCCACGCTAGTAATGCTCCTAGTCCCAAAGTAATAATGAGTTCAATAGATAGCGGGGCTGTGAGTTGGACGCCTTTGATGACTTTAATGCTGACTAACTGTGTATTTTCTATGGCAAACAAGACCACTGCCAGACAAATTACGAAAATCAAAGTAAAGTTGACTTGCCGCATTCGCTAACTCCCAAGTTTTTTAACTTTAGTAATTCTAGCGATACTCACGGGTTGAATAGCCTGTATAGATCGAAGAGAAGCCAAAAGCTTGCCCAATATTTCCCCAAAGCTTAGCAGGTCACGCGAGTTTTCGGCAGATTCTTACGAAGGGATACCTATTTTTGGGGCTTGGTAGGATAGAAATAGGGCCTGCTTGCCCTATAACGGTTATGCAAACGATAGAAACAATTTAAATATTCCCTAAATGTTACCCAAGACCCAACTCTTACAAGGTGCTGAATACAGCGACTGCATGTCTCGTCTCCTTGATCAGGCAACTCAAGCGCTGAAAACGTGGGAAGTGGTCTTGTCTGGCTTTTTGTCCCCCCCGGAATTGGCAGAAGCCCAGCATATGTTTGCGGCCCTGACAGAAGTGACAACGATAGCGTGGGGGGGATATCCCCAAGCAGAACGGCAGCGATTGGCAATCGCCCGTTCCGATCTCCCTCTCGATCAAGCCCAGGTCGAATTGTCTGCCCTCAGTATTTCCGGCAATTTTTTGTTTGATCCAGCTAGCCATCGAGACTTTCTCGGAGCCATCTTAGGCACGGGGATTGTCCGCGATCAGATCGGCGATATTTTGGTCTTGGGCGAGCGAGGCGCGCAAGCGATCGCATCTCCGCAACTTGTCCCATTTTTAGAAACCCACCTCACTCAAGTTCGGACTGTACCCGTTCAAGTGGAAGCGATTCCGTTTGAGCAGCTCAAGGTTCGCGAGCCGCGCTGTAAGGAAATGACTACGGTAGAAGCTTCTATGCGCTTAGATGCTGTGGCCTCCGCTGGCTTCGGCTTGTCCCGCAGCAAAATGGTAAAACTAATTTCTACGGGTGATGTCAGGGTCAATTGGAAAGACATTTCCCAATCTAGCCATAGTTTGAAAGCAGGGGATTTGATCACCATTCGGGGCAAAGGTCGCCTGGAATTAGGGGAGGTCAATATCACCAAAAAAGAGCGCTATCGGATTCAGCTCAAGCGCTTTAGCTAAGTCATTGTTGTAGGGGTACCTGCTGCCAAGTCTCCTGTTCAACTACGGTATGCACCTGCCACTGGTCTTGGGATTTGGGATAGTCCGCTCGATAATGTCCCCCACGGCTTTCGGTCCGAAAGTTGGCACTCTTGAGAATTAAGTAACCAATATCCAGCAAATTCTGGGTTTCAGCCCATGCTCGCACCGAAATGTCAGGGTTGACCGTCACTGTTTGTCCAGGCGTGAGGTGGGTTAGTTGCTGTGACAGAGGGGATTGCATAAAGTCTTGTCGCCACTGATGCACTTGTGCAATCGCACCCTGTATCTGCTCCCCCGTCCGAGAAATACCAGCACTATTCCACAAGACTTCAGGTAATTGAGTTCTAAGCCTGTCTAGCATGGATTCTTGCTGCTGCCATAATTCTGGTTCGATTCCCAGCCCTAACGGATTCTGAGAGGTATCTTCAGCCGCAGTCGGCATAGAAGATAGGTCAAGATGGGCAAATTCAGCGGCAAACACCAAACATTCCAGCAGGGAGTTACTCGCCAACCGATTGGCACCATGGACCCCCGTGCTGGCCACTTCCCCCACAGCATACAAGCCTGGAATAGAGGTTTGGCTCTGCAAATCTGCCCTAATCCCCCCCATCCAATAATGGGCGGCAGGAGAAACAGGAATGGGCTCTTTATAAACATCAACCCCCCATTTCTGGCATACCTGGATAATCTTAGGGAATCGCCGCTGGATTTTCTCAGGCGCAATCGATCTCAAATCCAGCCAGACTTGCTGGGATTTGGACTCCGACTGAGCCTGCAAATGGGTAAAAATAGACCGACTTACCACATCTCTGGGTGCTAGCTCGCCACTCGGGTGATAGTCAAACATAAATCGATGACCCGAGGCATCCAGTAAATGGGCTCCTTCTCCGCGGACGGCCTCACTAATTAAAAATCTGGGTGCCCCTGGCAAGGTCAGGGCAGTGGGATGAAACTGAAAAAATTCAAGATCTCGCAGCTGAGCACCCGCTCGCCATCCCATGGCTACCCCATCTCCTGTACTTAAAGCTGGATTGGTGGTTTGAGAAAAGACTTGGCCTCCTCCTCCCGTCGCCAAGACTATAACGGCAGCAGATACCCAAGAAATTTGGCCAGCTGATAGTAGACAAACCCCTTGACAACGGCCCGTTTGGGGATGGAGCCATACATCTAACGTGAAAGTATCGGCGAGAACTTTAATATTCGACCGCTGCCACACTTGGGCCGTTAGGGTTTTAATCAATGCTCTGCCTGTTGTGTCAGCCGCATGGAGAACACGAGGACGGGAATGGGCTGCTTCTAGGGTCATCGCCAATTGCAAATCTCGACGGCGATCAAAGGCAATTCCCATCTCTAATAACGCATCCACTTGGGCCGGGGCCTGCTGCACTAGAAAGTTGACTGCACTGGGTTCACATAGCCCGACCCCTGCCTGCAAAGTGTCTTGGGCATGAAGTTCAGGAGAATCACCATCATCAAACGCAGCCGCAATCCCACCCTGCGCCCAATCGCTTGCAGAGCGAGACAACGTATCTTTAGTGACTAATCCCACACGAAAATTTGAAGGTAGAGAGAGAGCTGTAAACAGTCCTGCAGCACCTCCACCTATCACTAGGGCATCAAACCCTTGAGAGATTGGTATCTGAATATCTTTGGACAAACGTTCAATCGAAATAACGATCGTTGCTTGGGTCTTAATCAATA
>CALDHF010000186.1 GCA_937941595.1 uncultured Acaryochloris sp.
GGTTGTTTTTAACCAGTTTTGAACTTCGCTGTAGTTGTTGGGGGCTATTTTGATGGCCCGTTTCCAAAAATCGGCAGCTAAATCAAAGAACTGCTCAGCTTCGTCGGGTCGTCCTTCTTCTTCGGCTTGTTCTGCTTTGAAGTGAAGAACAACACCCGTATTATATAGAGCCTGGATGAGATTCGGGTTTAATTCTAAGGCTTGGTGATAGAAGTCTAAGGCTTTGTCATGATCGCCGTTATTGGCAAAGATTAACCCCATGTTGTAGAGGATATAACTCTTGTCATAGGGATCTTCTTCCAGGGCTAGGGCTTCTGTATAGTTGCCTAAGGCTTTGGCATAGTTGCCATCTACCTGGGCTGCCATGCCTGTCCGATAATATTTGAAAGCATCTTTAGACTTTTGATCTGTAGGTATCACTTTCATAACGACATCGGACATTGCAGAAAAAGCTTTATCAATAAAATTGTCGCTAGGCATAATGAGTTCAACCGTTGTAAGACTTGACTAGAGGGTAAGAAGCCGCTGTGCTTATTCAGTGCTTGTCTTTTAGTTTAGCAGTAGTCTTTCTGTTGAATCGAGGGTCATAAACTGTTTGAGACAGCTGCTGTGTCCCTGATGATGAGAGGGTTTACTGTAGTTTCAAGCTTGTGATCAGTAAAGCCAGGAAATTATTGATGCAATGCATGGATAGGGGAATGAATAAAGAATGAGTTCGCCAACGAGCCACGCCAAAGAAAAGGCCAAAGACAAAGATTTGACTAATGACTAGTAGCCCATATTGAACATGGAGAATGGCCCAAAGTAGAGCGCTGATGACAATTGCGCCGCTAGCCCCTAAAGGTGAGGACTGGAGACCCTGAAACAAAAAGCCCCGGAAAAGTAGTTCTTCGAAGAGGGGGGCAATACCGACGATGGCAATGTAAAGAAGAACTGGGTTGTGGCTCGTTTGGTAGAGGGACTCTGTAAAGGTTTCTTTATGTTTGAAGGCCCGTAGAATGGAGTCTGATAGCTGAATCAGAGCTATTAACAACCCATTCCAGATCAGCCAGGATGGCCAGCGAGGGGTTCTGAGGGCAAGATATTGTTTGATGGTTGAGGCGGGTCGGCGTTTGAGGAGATAGTAGATTAGACCACTAGAACATGATCCAGCAATGATCGTGGCAATGGAGAGGACGAAGCCATTCCCTTCGACGGATCGAGCCACCACTTGCGGATCTAAGGTGGGATCTTGGGATAGTTGGAGGGTGATGAATAAGGATGCGATCGCACTCGTGATACTGAAAAAAACCACCAACACAAAGACGGTCAGTCCCAAAATCTCCCATACAGTCCATGGGGGTGGAGAAGAACTAGGTGATGGTCTCACGCATGCAGTCTCTGATGGGGAGTAACCCCCACTGTAGCGTTAGCGAAGAAGACATGAACACGAATAATAGCCATAACCCAACCGTCGTCAGTAAAGTAGTTGCAATCTAGACAACATCACTGACGACGGCGAAAATAGGATGATGATCGGCAACATTCATAGGTATAAGTGTCTCAGAAAAACTGCAACGCTGATTCCTAAACCCTTTGCCTTTAGGCCGCTTGATAAGGTTGAACCGTCTCCTCATAGGTGCTGGCGTTTTGCTGCTCTTCAGGATGTAAGCAATTCCACGCCGTTTGAGTCCAGACCTGATAATCACTGGCATCTGGAGTTGGCACCACTTTTAGACGATAGGGGGCTGCAATCGCAACACTCTCATTATCTTGGGAATGGACCCAGCTCGCGACCCAATGGGCCATCTCTTCCATCTCTGCAGGTAAAACCGTAAGGTTCAAACTCCAGGAAGAATTGAGAGAGAGGCGGGTTCTTTTATGGACTGATTTAGTATTGGTGATGACACCACTGGGAGGATTAATCGTAACGCGCAAGGTTAAGGGCTGATCGGGAAAGAGCGCGTCGGGGGTGGTGTGGGCGTTAACGCTGAGATAATTGAAACGCTGTTGATCATCTACCCAGGAAGCGACAGCAGCTAGGGAAGGACTAAAAATGAGGGAGTTGTCTTTGGCGATAGACACGTCCCGCTTCATGGCTGCGGCAAACTGAGTGTAAAAAGCTTCGCGAAGATGAACAAGAATGTTCTTGGCTTCTGGAGTCATTGGGGTTTACCCTCCTGGCAAAAGATATGGCAACAAAGAACGAAACTGATTAAATCCGAACCAGAGTGAACTTACTCTTGGCGATATCACCTGACCTGGCGTTAAACTCGCAGGGAATCTAACTCACTAAGGTTATAGTCTTCTATTACCCATCTCTGTGCTGTAACATACATCAATGACATAAGTGATTATGAACACTTAACAAGTGTGATCGGAATCATAGGTCAGACTAGCGACTTGATTCCGTTACAGAGACAGCCTTTTCTGGAATTTTCACAGGTAGATAGTCAGGCAAGACTTAAGATTATTTACCCAAATCCAAACCAATTTCGCCCATGGGATTGTCCTAAGGCCCGCAACATAATCCAGAGTGATTCGGCATCCGTAGAACTACGGAACTTTCATCTTGGTTCTCGCCTCCTCCCTGTCCCTACTTGTCTTGGGTCGATAGGCTCAGTGTATCCACCATTGTTGAGGCTGGGCTGGAGCTGCGACAGTATAAGTAAGCAATTCTACGGAGACTTCATGACTTTGAACAGTTGTTTTGAGATCAGATCAAAACAACATTTCTCAGAAAACGATCAGGACTCTTTTCTAACTCAAAACCCAATCCCATTTTTATTTTCTCAATTTAGGCTAAAAAGAGTGATTTTGATCACACACACGATTGATCAAGAACACCGTTTTAAGAACAACCAGATCACATATTTTTCTGAGCGCTGGACTGAAGATTAAGTAGTGGTAGTGAGACTTTTTAAGATGAAACTATTTCCCCGAGCTTCAACCCGTTTTGTTCCAGTCAAAATAGCCCTCGCTCTTAGCAGTGCTGCGATGTTAGTCACTTCCGGGATGGCTGTTGCTGAACCCAATACTTCAGGCAATATTGCCACTGCCATCAATCGTACATCCCTTGCAGATGGTACTTATTTTTATGGTGATTCTCCTGAAGGCAATCAGGTGGGGCAAGGTTACGTTGTCTTCAAAAAACGCGGCCAAAATGTGACAGGTGCGTTTTTCTATCCCCACTCTGAATTTAGCTGTTTCACTGGCAAGATCAAGAATCAACATTTAGATGTATTGTCCCTAGGCTTACCCCACGACAACGCCATTGAGGTAGACGTTCCTCTTGCGAAAATGCATCAGATCAAGACAATGGGTAGCCCAGCAAAAGATAGTCTGAGCACCTGCCAACAAGAAGTGGCCGCTTATCAACAACAACAGAAAATTGCTGGACAAACACAACCATAGACATTCCCTTAGACTCATAGAACTTTAGTCCTATATGGCTTAAATAAATCGACTATTTAAGCCATAATTTAAGCCATATAAGATTAGCAATCCCGATACCCTAGATCGGCTGGAATGGATCTGGAGAATCTTGATCCTTAACGGATGCCAGTAACAATAGCCTTTTTCAAGGTCAAGCAGTTAACTATTGGCTTAGAGACTAAACATACTGAACGACGCTACTATCATCAAGTTCGAAGTTCGAAGTCCCTTGCACGATGGCAATGATTTCGTCATTAGACCCCCCTTGATAGGTGATAGCAGTGCCACTCGGTAAACCTTGTGAAGCAGCTCCTAGCGAGTAATCACTTGCTTCGCCTTTGAGTTGCAGCATATCTCCTTCAGTCGGGTCAAGGTCAGTAATTAAAGCGTAGTCCTCAGCAGCATCGCCAGCATAGTAGACATTGCTAGCATCACCCAGAATGAACATATCTCCGTCTTGAGCGCCGCTGAGAGTATCCACTTCTCCGACACCGGGTGTGTCGTCGCTGGCGAATACACCAATCAGTGTATCCCTGCCAGACCCACCAGTGATGTTATCGTTTCCTTCTCCACCGGCTAGTCGATCGTTGCCTCTGCCGCCATACAGCACGTCATCGCCTGCCCCAGCATAAGCTTTATCCCGACCATCACCCCCAAATAGGGTATCGTCGCCGTTGGCACCAACGACTATATCTCTGCCAGCACTTCCTCGAATGAGATCATCACCCGAAAAACCTTTGATCAGGTCATTGGTATTGGCTCCCAATAAGGTATCGTTCTCTCCTGTTCCTTCAATTTCATTAGGCGCTGGCTCAGGTGCAGGTGGTGCAGGTGGCTCAGGTGCAGGTGCAGGTGCAGGTGGCTCAGGTGGAGCTGGCTCAGGTGGAGCTGGCGCATTGTCTGTATCAGCCGCATAGGTTCCTGGGTTGCTTCCAGAACCGAATTTTTGAGTCCAATAGGGAGTACCATCTCCAGAAACTTGATACCCCACACCCATGTGGGTATGACCATCGCTGAGAATATTACGGCGATGTCCATCGCTGGTCATCCACCCTTGAACAACATCTTCCGGTGTACGATAACCTGCGCCAATGTTTTCGGATACACCCGCATCATATCCAGCGGCTCGGGCGCGATCGCTTGGATTAGTGCCTGTTTGAGGGTCAGTATGGGCAAAGAAATCGCGAGCAGCCATGTTCTTAGAGTGAAGATCAGAAGCCTGATCGATATACTGGCTTAAGCGCACGGGGTCTAAGCCATTAGAAGATCGCTCTTGATTAACGAGTTGTAAAATTCTCTGGTCAAATTGATCGGTTTCTAAAATCGCCATAGCTAAACCATAAAATTCACGGTTAAATTTTATGATTAATTCGCGAAGAATGAATAAAGTTCGAATTAATGTTTTTGTGAAGTATTTGTTTGAGTCAACGGTTGGTCCTTGCCTGATTCTGAACTCAGGTTAGCTAAGGCTGCCTTCAAGATAAACGCTCTACTCGAATAATATTTTCTGTGACGCTCTCGAAGGTATCGTCATGGCTGATCACAAATAGCTGATGGAAAGATTTTAAATGACCTAGGGCTTCGGCAAGCTGACGACGGCGAGGCTCATCCATATTGGTGGTAGGTTCGTCGAAAAAAGCAATATTGATATCTACTAAGACTTTGAGCAGAGCTAAACGAACGGCCAGAGCAGCACACATTTGTTCTCCCCCCGAGAGGCTTTTGAAGCTGCGCCAATGGCCCTGTTCTTGGACTTGGATTTCGTAATCTTCGGTCCATTGCAGGGCGACATCAGGGCGATTCAGCAGTTCTCGATACAGGCGATCCGCTTCCCAAGAGATTTCGGTGAGGTAAAACTTGGTGATCCGAGGACCGCTCTGTTTGTAGACATTCCGAGCATCACTGACGAACTGTAAGACCTGTTGTTTAGCGTCTCGATCCTGGAGGGCTTGATCTTTTTGCTGGGCAATGGCCTGTTGAGTCTGTAACTGCTGGTCTAGGTGCTGGAGTTGGGCCTGCTGAGGCGGCAGGCATCCTTGCAATTGATCATGCTCCCGCTGGAGCTGTTCATAGGTCTGGGTGACTTGGGCTAGCTGTTTAGGATCATGGTTTTGAGACTGTTCTGCCCATTGGGCCTGGGCTGCGGTGAGCTGTTGCTGAAGGTGTTCTTGATCTGCGATCGCAACTCGGTGTTGCTGATCTAACTCTTTAAAAGCATTGGCCTGATTGCGATGCCGCAGATAGAGTTGGGCAACCTCTTGATGCTCCTGCTGGATGTGATGTTGAGCATCGACTTGTGTCTCT
>CALDHF010000187.1 GCA_937941595.1 uncultured Acaryochloris sp.
AGATATCCAAAGTGCAGAAAGGCTGCCGCTAATAACCGCCACCAATCCCCAGCAATTACATCCTGTGGGATCAAAGCCCCCAGAGTATAAAGAACGTTAGAATCCGTACTTCCCCCCAAAACGATTTCGGCAATAAACATCGCCAGATTGAGGACGATTAACCCTAAGGTGATCGGTGACCGCAGAATTTTGCTTTGCTGTCTGTCACGCTCCTGTAATTCTGAGAATAGAGTGTCGCCCCAAGTTTTCAGGAGACGCTGTGAATAATCGTTGAGGCAGTCATCAACATGGGATTGGAGTGGTCTTTTCAGTAAGGTGTTGGCATACAAACCATTCTTACTCTCAATAATCTTTGCATATTCCTGTTGTGCCACGTCTACCTCCCCCGCAGCCATAGCAGCAGTTGCAAGCCAAAAATTCTGCTCCTGTTTATCCAGCTTGGCCAAGGGGCCGTGGAGCAACCGAGTCACAAGTTCTGGTTGGCCGCAAAAAGCGAATACAGCTAGACGACTAAGATCCCAATATTCCTTAGAGACCGCGTTAGCTAATGTCGGCTGAAAGCGCTCCAGCTCTAAGACCATTTCATTGAGTTGATGAGTCTCTCCCAATGCCATCAAATAATGGGTGATTAAGGACGTACTACTGCTAACAATAGGTTTGGGGACTTGCTGCGTCATCCAGTGCAATAACTCTTGCCATTCGCCTTGATACCGAAAGATTTGGCAGCGGGCCACCAAGCTCATCAATGATGATGCCTGCCTGAATGGTCGGAGCATAGCGATGGCTTCAGGTAATTGTCCTGATTGGGCTAGCTCCATCGAGCGTAGATATTGAGGCCATTCCCAATAACTATCCAGGGGGTGTAAGAGCCTGAGAAGTTGTGCCCATCGTCTAGCAGCAGTAAATCGCTGCTGCCAAGTGAGCTGAATAATCCGAACCGAACCCCGCTGGGGAACGAGTACCATTGCGAACCAGAGTCCACCACTAATCAACCCTGCCTTATTGGGTAAAAGCTGTTGGAGTAGTAGGGTAACCCCCAACAGGAGTCCGGCAATGAGTACCCAGCCTCGCGCCGATCTGCCTCGCTTGAGACCAACGATCAAGAGGCTGGAGTAAGAGATGTAGACCATCCATATCAAAAGTCGATTTAAATCCATGGCTGATCCTCTGAGTCCGGCCCCGCAGGTGCTGATCAGCTTCATGCTGATATATCTTTGCCATGATAGTCCCCTTTACATCGACCCTGCCTAACCTCCGGGATCTATCGATGCTATCAGGGTGGTAGAACCAGGGGGTCGCCAAGAGCCATGATCATTATCGTTTCATCCTATTTCACCAGAACATCGATAATAGAGACTAAGATTTGGGGAAGAGTCCTTGTCAGTCCAGACAAGCACCATCGGTCCACCTAACTTTGATAGCTTCTACCAACGTGACTACCCCTCCCTCTAGTGACTTGCTCAATGTTTTGACTAAAGGTGTTCGCAAAACTTGTCTTGATAACGGTCTCACGATTCTGCTGAAAGAAGTCCATACAGCACCTGTTGTGAGTGTACAAGTCTGGTACCGAGTCGGCTCTCGCAATGAATCTCCAGGCCTGAATGGCATCACCCACCAACTGGAACATTTGATGTTTAAAGGCACCCAATCTCGCCCAGTTCAGTTTGGGAAATTATTCAGTGTCTTGGGCAGTGCGTCTAATGCCTTTACAAGCTACGACATGACCGCCTATTACGGCACTGTAGGAAGCGACAAACTAGAAACACTGCTGATCCTAGAGGCAGATCGGATGCAGAATATCCTGCTCACTGCCGAGCATCTGGCGAGTGAAAAACGCGTGGTGATTTCGGAGTTGCAGGGGTATGAAAATAGTCCTGACTATCGATTGAGCAAAGCGGTCATGGCCCAAGCCTTCCCGGAGTCCAATTATGGGCTACCAGTGGGCGGGAACAAAATAGATGTAGAGCAATTTACACTAACGCAGGTTCAAGACTATTACCAGAAATATTATCAGCCCAATAATGCCACTTTGGTGATTGTTGGAGATTTGGAATCAGATACTGTACTGGAGCAAATTCAGACCTACTTTGGTGGTATTACCAGTGGTGACTCTCCCTCTACTGAGGCACATCCCTGGTCTATTCCTACGACTCCTCCTGCAGCTCCCATCATTCTCAAAGAACCTGGGAGTGCCGCTCTATTTGATGCGGTATACCCGATCCCAGATGCTCAACATCCCGATATCCCAGCACTGGAAATTTTGGATTCAATTTTATCGGCAGGACGGAACTCTCGATTTTATCCGGCTTTGATCGAATCAGGCTTAGCAACGAATGCCCATGCTTATGTTGCGGCGCTTATGGACTCAGGTTGGTACAGCATTTCGGTGACAGCTACGATGGGTCAGCTCACTGAGATTGAGCAGAGGGTAGAAACAACCTTAGAGGAGTTCCGCAATCAGATGGTTGCGCCAGCAGAGCTGGAACGAGCAAAAACTCAACTGCAAGCAGGCTTTATTCTCAGTAATCGAGAGGTGGAAAATCAGGCGAGTCAACTGGCCTACAACCAACTGGTGACGGGTGATCATTGTTTTAGCGATCGCTACTTGATAGGCATCGACAAGGTCACCGCGGATGATGTGCGGCGGGTGGCCCAGGTCTACCTCACACCGACCCAAAGAATCGTGGGCTTTTTTGAACCGACACAGCTGGATGGGCAACCCGCATCTGCTGGAATTCCTGCGACCCAAACCACTGAAAATTTCACACCCAGTGAACCGATTGATCCAGCCCAGGTCGCTCAATATCTACCTGAGTTGTCGATTACGGCAGGGTCAGAGACCCAAGCCTTACCAGAGAAACTAGTCTTAGACAATGGGCTCACGGTTTTGTGGCTAGCAGACCACAGTACGCCAACGGTGACCCTCAGTGGTCATCTACCAGCGGGTAATGAGTGGGATTGTCTGACTTTGGCAGGG
>CALDHF010000188.1 GCA_937941595.1 uncultured Acaryochloris sp.
TAGCAAAGCATAAGACGGTGCAAATCCAGGTCAAGCTTTCGGTCCAAGAACGAGAGCAATACGATCAACTGATCCAGACTCGAAATCAGTTTTTGCAATCGGCCCATATTTTTCTAGGGAGTTTAAAGGGATGGCAGCAGTTTGTGCGAGAGAGCGCTCGGTCTAAAGCAGGACGCAGAGCCATGTTGGCCCATCGTCAAGCCCGTGCGATCGCATTCGGTAACGAAGGCAAACTCCGGGTCCTTGCTGACCTCTTGGCTCAACATCATCCTGAACAAACGCTAATCTTTACCGATGACAACGCCACAGTCTATCGGATTTCCCAAGACTTTCTCATCCCCGCCATTACCCACAAGACCCCTGTTAAAGAGCGTCACGATATTTTGCAGCGGTTTCGCTCTGGCGATTATCCCACCCTTGTAGCCTCCCGTGTTCTCAATGAGGGGGTTGATGTCCCTGAAGCTAGTATCGCCATTGTCCTATCAGGGACTGGCTCGACCCGAGAATATGTGCAGCGATTGGGGCGGGTTCTCCGTAAAGGTAAAGATCCTACTAAACTCGCTCTGCTCTACGAAGTCATTGCCGAAAACACCAGCGAGGAAAATACAGCCCGCCGTCGCCAGCCAAAGCGTAAGACCAAGCAGTTATCCCTAGTGCCGGACCGATATGTGGAAAATGATGTTCCAACCCCTCGTGCTGCGGAGAAAAACGCAGATTGGTCGAAGGAACCAGATTTTTAAACCTATGGCGTCAGAAGGTATTTCCGATTGCTACGATTATTCTTCCTTGTCAGAAGTGTTCTAAAACATTAGGCAACCCAATCCAATCGTCTGCGAGGCAATACAAGATAGGATGAATGTCTTGCAAATTACAGTGCTGGAGAGCTAAAGCTCCGTGTCATTTTCAGAACATTCCACTTCCAGCTTGGTAGAAATCTTCTCAGCGATTCAAGGAGAAGGACTAAACGTTGGGACTCGTCAGATTTTTATTCGCTTTGGCGGCTGCGATCTCCGATGCCATTTTTGCGATAGTGCCCATACATGGACACCCAAAAGCAGTTGTCGAATCGAGCAATCTCCAGGCTCACGAGAGTTTTGCCAACAGCCCAATCCCGTCACCATGCCTCAAATATTGCAATGGCTGAGTTGGCAAGATCAGCCGGGCGTCCATGACAGCATTAGCCTAACGGGTGGCGAACCTCTACTACAGGCCACTTTTTTAAGCCATCTACTGCCGCAGATTCGTCAACAGACTTCATTACCCATCTATCTAGAAACAGGTGGACATCATCCCAAAGCCTTAGGCCAGGTATTACCGAGCTTAGATAGCGTGGGGATGGATTTAAAATTGCCGAGCGTCAGTGGTGAAACTTACTGGGAAGACCATCGCCGAAGTCTCGATCTATGCCATCAAGCCCAGGTAGAAGTCTTCTGTAAGCTGATTATTTCAAAAGGAACGACTTGGGAAGACTTAATGACCGCAGCACAACTCGTGGCCACCATCAACCCCCACATTCCTCTCTTTCTTCAACCTGTTACTCCATTAACGCCACAACATTCTGTACAGCCCCCTGCTCCTGAACAAGTCTTAACCTGGCAAACTGATCTCAAACAAATCTGTCCACACATTAGAGTGGTGCCCCAAACCCATAAAGCCTTAGGACAACTCTAAGAGGTTTTATCTCGCAGCCAATTTTTCAAATCTTCTTCAGTCTTGAAGTCTAGAAGGGCTTCCCCTAAATCTTCCACCTGGCTGACTGGTAAGCAGTTCACCTGGGTTTCTAAATCAGGGTTAAGACTGCCAATGCGTCGGTTTAGAAGTCTCAAAACCAGGGTCAACGCTTCACGTTGGGCCCCTTGTTCTTGATCTTCTTGCTTAGAGCTGGTGAGCAAATTGGTAATTCGCTCTCGCTCTAGCATCCCCATGCGTTCCATTTCCGTCTGCAATACCTGTTCTTCCGCATCGCTGAGCGTGAGGAATGCGTCTATAAATTGAGAAATTACCTTGACATGCTTGGCATCCAATCGCAAATTCGTGAGCAAGCGCAGACATTCAGCTTTGACAACAGGCCGATCGACTGTTTGCACATCCATCGTCGGCATTAAAGCGGCTGCAACTGGGTTACGACGTTGCAGAAAATCACGCCAATTCAGACGATGAAGCTGAATAGCGACGAAGCTAAACTCCAGCACCCGTCGATCCACAAACTCAACCCGATATCCACTCGTGTCCAGGGGCTGTGAAGACGCTAATGACTGCAAAATGATGGGATAAATTGGCAGATTGTACTTGGCATCGAGATGAGCAAAGGTATGAAAAACCCGACGTTCTAACTTGATGTCCGTGTCAGATGAATTCTCTAAATGAACCCAAAAGCAGGCGTCTTTCCCTCGCATCCTCACCTGAACCAAGATATTGGAGTTTGGAGAAGTACTAAGCTGCTGGATCGGGGGCTGTTGCCCTCTTCGTTCTACTGGTATTTGGGGACCCTGATCTTCTAAAAAGCGAATAGAGTTGGGATCTATAGCAACCGCAATTTTCGGAAAGAAAAGGTCGACAAACTCCAAAAAGAAGATTTTGAGTAGGTCTCTAAATAGACGATCGCGATCGACCATCGTTAATATTTACCCCACAACTAAATCGTTTTTACCCTAACATCCTCAGGTTGAGATCGAAATTCCCCTTCGACAAACAACCGCTGCAATTTCCAGAAAATTCAGCGAAGTATACTAATCCTAGTCTAAAAAGCTGTCTATCTTGCCTGGGACGATAACTGAGCCGGGGCTAACCCCAAATAGCGAATGCCTTCAGGGGTAATCTCAAAGCGACATGGAAAAAGCTCTATCCCCTGAGACACGGCCTCTCGCAACAGCCGTCCATACTCTGGGTCAGCCTGATCTCCTGGAGCAAAGGATGTACAGTCTGCCCGATTAATAAAGTACACCATGCAGGCCCGGGCTTCAGGGAGGATGCTAGCTAGTTCACGAATATGTTTTTGGCCCCGAGTCGTAACCGTGTCTGGGAATAATGCCTGTGGTGCTTGGGCCCAAGTCGTACTTTTTACTTCTATATAGATTGGCTGAATAGAGGGGCCTTGTAGGAGAAAATCGATGCGGCTTTTTTCTTGACCATAGGGGACTTCTGCTTTGATTTGCTCATAGTCTCCCAACATTGGGAGTAGTCTTTGTTCTAGTAATGCTCGCACCACAACATTAGGCATTTGAGTGTTGACCCCGACCCAAGTGGGTTGCAAGTCATTGACCTCAATCATTTCCCAGGTATAGGCCAACTTGCGTTTAGGATTATTACTTCTCGATAGCTGTACCCGGCTATTAGGAGCACAAACCCCCGTCATCGGTCCTGTATTGGGACAATGAGCGGTCACCACCTCCCCCGTCTCTAATTCAATATCTGCTAAGAAGCGCTTATAGCGCTTAATCAGCCGTCCAGGCAAGAGGGATGGATATTGATAAAGCCAAGGAGTTGCCATATTCAAAACAATGCGAGGGGGTCTACTATATTGCCTATTTATGAAGTATGGCTTTGCAAAATTGGATTGCTGTGGGCAAATCGCTAGTCTGTTGAGGATAGTGCATAGGCGGGCGTTGAATGATTGCCAACTTTACCCCCAATGCCTCAGCAACCTGGCGTTTGATTTGTTCTCCCCCAGGTTGCCCCGAGGCTTTACTGACTACTAGGGAAATATTCCAATGCTGCCACAGCGCTTTTTCTAATTCAAAGGAAATAGGGGGACGCAATGCAAGGATGCGATCGCAACTAAATCCCGCAGCCAAAGCAGCCTGCAACGCCTCAGGATAAGGCAAAATCCGCACAAATAGCGTACATTTATGCTGCCAATCCTTAAAGAATTGTAGAGACTGACGACCAATCGTTAACAACACCCTCTGCTGGCCAAGATAATCATCGCACAACAGATGCGACAAGGTTTCCATTTCCAAAATTAGAGTCTTCCGTTCCCTCCAATCCAATTTGGGAGGGATTTGAGGGCGCTCAAACCGTAAATAAGGCAGTTGAAACTGTTGCGCCGCTGCCATCGCTAATTCAGAAATTTTAGTAGCATAGGGGTGGGACGCATCTAAAATACCTCCCACACGTTGAGCGTAAATAAAAGACTTTAACGTATCAGCGCTTAAGACCCCAGCATGGATCTGAATCCTAGGATCTTGGGGATAGTGGCATCGTGCTGCTTGGGAAGTAACTGTAATAATGCAAGATAGCTGGCATGACAATAATGCATGGGCTAACTCAATACTCTCCGTCGTCCCTCCCACTAACCAAATCTGAGATTCCATCTACACACAAGGTCTCATTGAGACTGAAGAGCCATACCACCCACTAACGTAACCCTTGAGAATATCTTTCTCACCTCATACTGAAGCAACAATGCAATCTCAATACTCAATTTTGGGCATCCTAATCATAGGAACCAATTCGTTCTACCTCAAGGGGGAGCCTAAATCTAGGTCATGAGGTCGTCCATTCGGAGCAGACAAGTCACTAGTTTTCTCTGCTTTATTGGGTTTTATATCAGTTCTCGACAGACTTGAGCGCGATTTGGTTGTGGAAATCAATCAGAAAAAACAAGCCAGACATTTGCTCATCCTCGAAGATCAAGAAGGATTAAGGTTAGTACCCTTAGAAGCTTCTTCTCACTCTTTGGGGCGTGATCCAACAAATTCTATCGTTCTGCACTCAAAAGCAGTCTCCCGTCAGCATGCCTTACTGCTGAGGGTCACTAGCTCTGACCCCAACAACTACGGCTTTTTGTTGATAGATGGTGACCTACAGGGCCAACGTAGCACCAATGGCATTAAAATCAATGGCATCAAATGTAGATCTCGTCGTCTGCAAGATCAAGATCTACTCACCTTTGGCAATCACATCAAAGCAAGATATGTTGCCGTAGTCCCCCAATCTGACCAAGAATTTCGAGATTACTGCCGCACAGCCGATCGTCAAGCCTTATTCACACCACCACCGTCAAAATCTACAGTTATTCCAGAACAACCCACGGCCCTCGAAGAAGAAGGGGTCGATGAAGCACCGCTGATTCGGCTGGCATCTTTCCCAGAAATTACGCCCAGTCCCATGTTAGAGATTAACTTGGAAGGAGAACTTACTTACCTTAATCCAGCAGCAGTTAACGCATTTCCGGAACTTCCAGTGTTGGGAATGCAGCATCCAACCCTCCAGGGTCTACTGAGCTTAATTCAAGCCTCTGACACCCACATCTTGACTCGGGAAATTACTGTTATTGACAAGATGTATGAGCAATCCATTCACTTTATTTCTGAGAGTGATTTGATTCGCTGCTGTGTTTTTGACATTACCGAACGGAAGCTAGCAGAAGCTGAATTACGCAAACGAGACCGATTATTGCAAAGTGTGGCTCAAGCCACCACCCACTTGCTTGAAAATGTAGGCTACGACGCCATCGATACTGCTTTGGCCATTCTTGGAGAAGCAGCAGGGGTCGACCGAATTTGCATTTGTAAGAATCATGACCTTGCTGACACTGGCGAGAGCGCCACAAGCATGCGCTTTGAGTGGACCCGCAAGCCGATAGATTCCGTTCGACATCGGCCCCATCGCCAAGAACAAAGCTATCATTCTCCTCACCTCAGACGGTGGTACCACGCTCTGACCGATGAAGTGACGATCCGCAGCCTAGTACAAGATTTGCCAGAGGCAGAACAAAATGTTCTAGCTCAAGACAATATTTTGTCCATTTTAGTGGTTCCCATCATTGTCAATTATCGATTTTGGGGATTTATTGAACTCCACAACTGCACCCGCGAATACAACTGGTCATTGCAAGAAGAATCCATTCTATTTGCCATGTCAGCTAGTATTAGTGCGGCCTTACAGCGCCAAGATAAAGAAGAAATTATTCGGCATCAGGCCTTCCATGATGCCCTGACCGATCTCCCCAACCGAGTCCTCTTTAATGATCGGCTCAATTTGGCTTTGGCTTCTGCTCAACGCCAAAATGGCAGTGTAGCCGTGATGTTTATGGACCTCGATCGGTTCAAGATGATTAACGACACCTTGGGGCATTCGATTGGGGATGAGCTACTGAAAGAAGTTGCCCTACGACTTCAAGACTGTTTACGGGAAGGAGATACCGTAGCGCGGTGGGGCGGAGACGAGTTCACCGTGCTTTTACCTGAAATTGAATCGATTAATGATGCCACCAATACGGCCTATCGGATTCTAGATGCGTTAAAAGCCGCCTTTGTAATTCATCGGCATGAATTATTTGTAACCACCAGTATCGGCATTGCGATTTATCCAGAAGATGGGCAAAGCGCAGAAATTCTCTTGCAAAACGCTGACGTCGCTCTGTATCGAAGTAAAGAACATGGCCGCGGGACTTGCCAGCTTTACAATCCCACCATGAATGCCAAAGAACAATTCGTTTTAGAAAATAGCTTACGTCATGCCTTAGATCGAGATGAATTTATTCTCCATTACCAACCCAAAGTTAATATTGGCACTGGTGAAATAGTCGGACTAGAAGCCCTTGTTCGCTGGGAGCACCCCGAAATGGGACTCGTTTCACCCGCGACCTTTATTCCCATCGCCGAAGAAACAGGTTTAATTGTCGAATTAGGAGAATGGGTCCTCCGAACCGCCTGTCAACAAGCTGTTCTCTGGCATCAAATGGGATTAGCTCCATTATCCGTAGCCATTAACCTTTCAGCCCGACAGTTCTATCAACCCAACCTAGTAGAAATTGTGGCCCAAGTTTTAGAAACCACAGGGCTTGATGCTCAACAGCTTGAGTTGGAAATTACAGAAACAATTGCGGTCAAAAATATTGAATTTGCGAAGGCAATTCTCATCAACTTGCAAGAGCTTGGGGTCAATATTGCCATGGATGATTTTGGTACAGGCTATTCCTCCCTCAATTATCTGAAGCAGTTACCCTTTAACACCCTTAAAATCGATCAATCCTTTATTCAAGATTTAAAGCCGGACTCCAAAGATGTTGAGATTATCAATGCCGTAATTGCCTTGGGCAAAGGCTTAGATCTCAAGGTTGTTGCCGAAGGGGTCGATAGCGAAGAACAACTTGAACTGCTCCGATCTCTGCATTGTGAAATCGTCCAAGGCTTCTTATTTAGCCGTCCTCTCAGTGTAGACAGCACAACAGATATTTTGCAGGCAAACTGGTTACAACGCACTCAATCCACATCCTTGCTACGCACTTTGGTATCAAGTTCTGATTTAAGCCAGTCCACTTTGAACTAGATCGCCTCAACTAAATGACAAAATTCTCATGGCCTTGGCTTGATATCACCGCATCAACCCCAACAGATACCGAAATTCCAAAAATATTGATGATGGTATCTAGACATTCCATTCAACAATACAGTACTATTAGATCTTGTGGATTTTTGTGAAAACCTATGCACGCTGAGGAGATCATTCGCTCAATTGAAGCGGAGCATTTCAAAGACAAATTGCCGACCATTTACGTTGGTGATACCGTCCGAGTCGGAGTTCAAATACGAGAGGGCAATAAAGAACGAACTCAGCCCTATGAGGGTACCGTGATTGCCAAACGGAATGGTGGAATCAATGCAACCATAACGGTTAGGCGAATTTTTCAAGGTATTGGAGTAGAGCGAGTTTTTCTCATTCATTCTCCCCGCATCGCTAGCATCAAAGTGATGCGTAGAGGGAAAGTGCGACGTGCCAAGCTCTATTACCTGCGTGACCGCGTAGGTAAGGCAACCCGTGTTAAACAGCGGTTTGATCGAGCGCTGTAGATTGCATCTTGTGCAATCAGCCCGTTGAACAGTGGGAATAAATCCTCGATGAGTGCTACCGTGGGAAGGTAAAACTGGCGATGTTTAAAATCTCAAGTTTTAGACCTCAAAAGTAACTGCCCAATCCACCGAGGTAGCTCTGTGCGCCTTTAGTTCAGTTGGTAGAACGCAGGTCTCCAAAACCTGATGTCGGGGGTTCGAGTCCTCCAAGGCGCGCTCAATTTCAATCATTTAGGACTTGGTCAGCTCTGTCCTTGGGTTAAGTACAAGTTTCCTGTTCTTCCAGATTGAAAGGCTTACCTATTGGCAACAACTTCTTCAGTTGTGTAGTGTTTTAACTGTCGCTAAGGTGGGCTGGTGATCTTCGTTGTTCACTTGTATGTCGATTTGGCATACAGGCGACAATTTGAATTCGTAGGGTTAGCAAAAGTGGCTAAGAGAAGAAAAAAAAGAAATAATTCATCAGCAAACCAGCCATCAGTGCCTGATAGTGTTAATGCAGCATCTGAGCCACTGCCTTCAACAGCCGCTGCCACTGAAAGTTCTTCTCCGGGTAGCTCTGCCGATAATCAGCCTGTTGCAGAAGCTGCTGCCAGTAAAGGGGTGAATTCCACAGGCTTTTTCCAAGGCACAAAAGAAGAACTAGAGAAAGTGGTCTGGCCAGACCGTCAACAGTTGATCAGTGAATCCATCGCTGTCTTCTTGATGGTGTCTTTGTCTGCTTTCATCATTTCATTCATCGATAATTTGTTTCGTTGGGCTTCCCAGCTAGTTTTTGGGTAATAGTGAATGACCGATAACCCTCTCAGCACAACGCCCACAGCCAACCTGGCATCCGATGGTCAGGTTGTGATCAGGCATTGGTATGCCGTTCAGGTCGCCTCTGGTTGTGAGAAAAAAGTGAAGCATAACCTTGAGCAGCGTTTGCAGACTCTTGATGTTGCCGATCGCATTGTCCAAATCGAGATTCCCCAAACGCCCATCGTCAAGGTGCGCAAAGATGGTAGTCGGCTCACAGGGGAAGAAAAGGTTTTTCCAGGTTACGTGTTAGTTCGCATGATTCTGGATGATGAAACCTGGCAGGTTGTCAAAAACACCCCTAATGTCATCAACTTTGTGGGTGCCGAACAACAGCGTCGGTATGGGCGTGGACGGGGTCATGTTAAGCCGATGCCTTTGAGTGCTTCGGAAGTGGAACGAATTTTCCGGCAGGCTCAAGAGCAAGAACCTGTTGTCAAAGTGGACATGTCGGTTGGCGACAAAATCCAGGTACTCAACGGTCCATTCAAAGACTTTGAGGGCGAGGTGATTGAAGTCAGTCTTGAGCGCAACAAGTTGAAAGCGCTGCTTTCGATTTTTGGGCGAGATACCCCTGTGGAATTAGAGTTTAATCAGGTGCGAAAAGAGTAATCCAACCATGGCAAGAAAAGTAGTAGCAGTTATCAAATTAGCGATCGCAGCTGGCAAAGCCAACCCTGCACCTCCCATTGGGCCCGCTTTAGGACAACATGGTGTCAACATCATGATGTTTTGTAAAGAATACAATGCCCGGACGTCCGATCAGGTGGGTTTAGTCGTTCCTGTAGAGATTTCGGTCTTTGAAGATCGGAGCTTTACCTTCATCCTCAAAACCCCTCCTGCTTCGGTGTTGATTAAGAAAGCGGCTGGAATTGAAAAAGGTTCTGGAGAACCCAATCGGACCCAAGTCGGCCAAATCACGAAAGCACAGCTTCAGGATATTGCCCAGACTAAAATGCCTGATCTCAACGCCAATGATATTGAGGCTGCCATGAATATTGTTGCGGGTACTGCCCGCAATATGGGTGTGGCAGTAGTTGATTAGCCCCTTCGGTTAAGCCGTTCGTTCACAACCTTACCCTGTTAACCCTATTGGGGAAGAGGCAGTCGCTTCGTTCGTACCCCAGGAGAATCAAATGACTAAAAAATATTCTCGCCGTGTGCGAGAGCTAAAGCAGCTAGTAGAAGATCGTCCCTACGAACCCCTAGAGGCTCTAGAACTACTCCGAAAGACAGCAACTGCTAAATTCCCTGAATCGGCTGAAGCGCATATCCGCCTGGGAATTGATCCCAAATATACGGATCAGCAATTACGAACAACAGTGGCTTTACCTAAGGGAACTGGCCAAGAGGTTCGAGTGGCTGTGGTTGCCCGTGGGGAGAAAGTAAAAGAGGCCACAGATGCAGGTGCTGATGTTGTCGGTTCAGAAGAACTAATTACAGAAATTCAGCAAGGTCGTATGGACTTTGATCTTCTGATTGCAACGCCAGATATGATGCCGCAGGTTGCCAAGGTTGGCCGGATCCTCGGCCCGAGAGGATTAATGCCCTCACCTAAAGCTGGAACCGTTACCTTTGAATTGCCTAAAGCCATTGAAGAGTTTAAGGCGGGTAAGCTAGAATTCCGTGCGGATCGAACCGGTATTGTGCACGTGATGTTTGGCAAGGCATCGTTTTCCGCTGACGATCTGTTAGCAAATCTGAAAGCTCTGCAAGATACGATTGATCGGAATCGTCCTTCTGGTGCTAAAGGTAGATACTGGCGCAGCGTTTATGTTACTGCAACGATGGGGCCAGCCATCCAAATCAGTGTTTCCTCTTTGAGAGATTTGATTTTAGAGGCCTAACGATGGCTATATCATTCTTAATTTCTTCATCTCTCTGACGCTTTATTAAGGATTACGCTTTTGCTCCAACCTAGCCTAACTGAATAATTAAGACCGTAGATGGTAGGGGCTAAATGCTTAATGGCCTACTGAGGTGTTGATAACGCTGCTTTTGACTCAAACATCATACTGATGTTTTGCCAAAGTGACGCTAAAAGACCTCGGATCTATATGACTGTACCGAGGTCTTTTGTTGGGGTGGGTGAGATGAAGATAAGTTTTGTTTTTATGTACTGATTAAGGAGGTGAACTGAAGGATGGGTAGAACCCTAGCCAATAAGAAGCAGATTGTAGAAAGTTTGCAAGAGAATTTGAGTGACACCCTGATGACGGTTGTCATTGACTTCAAAGGGCTCACAGTGGCTGAGATTACAGATCTTCGTAATCAACTGCGGCCAGCAGGGGCTCAATGCAAAATTGCCAAAAACACCTTAATGCGACGGGCAATTCAAGGTGATCCCAAGTGGGAATCACTCGCTGATTTTCTCTCTGATTCATCGGCTTTGTTGTTGATTAAAGATGATTTGGGCGCGGCTGTTAAGGCCTACCAAACGTTTCAAAAAGCAACGAAGAAGACTGAACTACGGGGAGCGGTCATGGATGGCCAACCCCTATCCCAAGCGGATATCAAAGCCATCGGTGATTTGCCATCACTAGAGGTCTTGATCGGTCAAATTGCTGGCGCTATCAACGCTGTGACCACGAAGGTTGCTGTAGGTGTCAACGAAGTTCCAGCCTCTCTGGCCCGTGCTTTGCAGGCCCATGCCGATTCTGATCAAGCTTCATAAGCTTTTGGCCTTCGATCAAAGGCAATCAGTGCTTTTTTCCAAGATTAATGTTTGAATTCATATTAAGGAAGTGAACCATGTCTGCAACTGAAGAAATCCTAGAAAAGCTAAAAACCTTGACGCTGTTAGAAGCAGCCGACCTTGTCAAGCAAATTGAAGAGACTTTTGGAGTTAGTGCTGCTCCTGCTGCTGGTGTGATGATGGCCCCCGCTGCCGGTGGCGGCGGAGACGCAGCCGCTGAGGAGAAGACCGAGTTTGATGTTGTCCTTGAAGAAGTTCCTGCTGACAAGAAGATTGCTGTCTTGAAGGTGGTACGGACACTGACGGGCTTAGGCTTGAAAGAAGCCAAGGAAATGGTGGAATCTACACCTAAATCCATTAAGGAAGGAGTTTCTAAGGACGACGCTGAAGAAGCGAAGAAGAGCCTGGAAGAAGCGGGTGGAAAAGTTGCTCTTAAGTAAGTGCTTGAGGGAATTTTTTCTAGTTAAACCAGGCTTGCCTAAACTAAACGTTTGGCGTTATCTATAAATAAGCTTAAAGGCTTACTGTAGGCTCTAGTAATAGATCTCAGTAAGCCTTTAATTGTGTAACGATATCTACCGTGGGGGGCGTAAAGAGGTAAATAAAATTGCCGAGTTGTTTTTGATGCCCTGAGATCGCACAGGTACTACCCGAGGCAAAATCAGCAAACCTTTGAGCAGCTTCAGATCCTAAGTCTGCAAAATTCAGCAAAATGACAGTTCCCGCCTTGAGAGCATCAATGGCCTGGGCGGTTTCATCAAAGGTCTGAGGGTTGAGGACTGCAATTGTATAATTGGACATCCCCGGTAGTGGCAGTAAGTTAGTCATACTCGCTCACTTTATCCGTAGGTGGTTACCGTCTAAAGTAGCGCAACTTGTCAATATGCAGAAGACTCTACTGCCGAAGAATTGCCAACTGCGACCCGCGATGGCGACTGACAAGGGTGCAATCCTCCAGTTGGTATGGTCTGCAAAGTTGGACCCAACCCAGCTTAAATGGTCCCAATTTTGGGTGATCGAGCAGCATGAAGAAATTATTGCCTGTGGTCAACTGCGTGAATTTGCTGATGCCCAAGAGCTGGGCAGTTTAGTGGTAATCCCCAATGTTCGAGATCAGGGTTTGGGCACATTACTCGCTCAACACTTGATTCAGGAGGCTTCACAGCCTTTATATTTAGAATGTTTAGGCAACCGACTATCTCAATTCTATGGTCATCTGGGCTTTAGCCCTGTGGCGTGGGCCGATTTGCCCTCTTCTCTTCAAGGCAAATTTAGGCTCTCTAGACTGGCCAGAGCAATCTTACGTGTGCCCATCCAGTTTATGCACTATGACAGCCCTAGCTCATGAGTCCTGTTAGCAAGGACATGAAGGTATTGATAATGCTTACCGCACGATCATGCCCCGAAAATCACTTAACGAAGCTGGGAAGCTCCACATTAGCAAGGGGTGAGGGAGAAGAAGACTGGTTATTAGGCGTCGCTACAACCTGGGGAGATAAAATCTTCTGGGGGCTGCTAATCTCTTGACCCTCTACTTCAGAGGAATGCTCTAGCCCTAAAGCAGCTAACTTTCGACAGCATATGGCAAAGGCATTGGTCAGATTGACGGGGTCGGTGGCCGACCAGGGTGAGACCGGGGAAGACGAAGATGCAAAGCCATCTACAGCAACGGAGGTATAGCCGAAGGAAACAAACCGACGTGATACTTTGTCGTTGGGTAATAAGGTATTGGAATTTTGTTTTAGGACTGTTTTAAATTCACAGATACGAGCCTGCTGTTTTCGGATTTGCGATCGCAAGTCCTTACAGATCGACTGGAACTCTTTAAGCTGTGCCGCTTCCTTATTTGTGTGGCGTTGGACCTCTGCTAGATCTTGTTCTAGCTGGGTTCGATGGGCTTCATTGCCGACCAACTGCTCTGTTAGGGAATCGATTAAGCGCTGTTGATATTGCAAGAGCTGATGGGCCGTTTCGACTTCCTGTCGAAGCACCGTCACATCTTCTTCTGCTAACACCGTATTTACAGGTAGGAGTTGATCTTGCCATCGATTAGGGGAAAGCCCAGGCCTATCGAAGGGTTCAAATCCAGAAACCAAAGGTGGAATTACGCTGTCTTCATTCATAGGAGTGCTGCGTGATTATCGCTAATTTGGCAGATGCTTCAAGGGCACTTTTCTGCGTACACATTGCATCGTTGAGCAGTCGCATTCCATCATTGTGGGCTTAAACATTGGCCTAATAGCGAACAAGCAATCAGCCGAATGCATAGAAGACTAACGGTTCACAACTAACAGGCTTAGAACGCAACTGGGGGTGTCAGTATGGGACCACCCTATTTAACATAGCTTTTTCTCTTCGGATAGCAGCGGGAACATTGAAAGTTTGATATCTAAATTTACAAATATTTGTATTTTTAGAGGACATCCTGTCGTTTTTGGATGAACACGACCAGCCCCAGCATGGCGAGCATGATGCATCCTAATTTCAGCCAGTGTTTGCCAACATTGACGGCCATTGCAGCCCCCGCCTTCTCATGAAATCGACCCACCAACAAGTCTGCTGCGGCAATCGCTGTTCCTCGCTGTTCTCGCCAATCGCTAAATAGATCTTGCCAGGTGTCTAAATCTTGGCGATAAGTATCTACTTTATCGTTGTACTCTTGAATGATTTGCTCATAAGTAGATTGATTTTGAGGGGTTAGTTTGGGGGGCGGACCTGGATCGACTGGTTTCGCAGGTTGAGGTTGATCAACGGCTGGATCATACTCTTGTCGGAGGGCCGGAAACGAACACCGTGTAAAGGTATTTGGCCCTAAACACTGACATTTTTCTTTCTCCGTTTCACTTAAGCCTTCTCGGTCTGCCGTTGATAGTTGCCAACAGGAATCTCCGGCAATATCTTTTCCCACCCCCGATAGAGTAATCAGACTCTCATAGGACCAGCGCGTCACCGTCACTTGGCTAAGCACCTGACCCGTTGTCCCTAAAGAGTCTAAGGAAATGATTGCCCCCGAAAACGTAATTTGGGGCAACAGGAACAGAATCGTTAGCAATGGCGCCACACTCTGGTTCGGAGCCAAGGCAGACACAAACAACCCCATGACCATTCCCCCCAATGTGCCTAGAAACAGAGTGAAATACATGCCCAATAGACCATGCCAATCAATGGGTAAATTCACCGCTAACACTTTTGTCAGCAGAAAGATAGCAGCTTGGTAGAGGGCCAACAGAACACTCAGCCAGACCTTAGAGCAGACATAGGGCAAGATTTTAAGCCCAATCATCCGCTCCCGACGGTAGATTTCTCGTTCTTTGACAATCTCACGCATCATGGCCAAACTACCGACCATCACGGCGGTGAGCACGGTGATAAATAACAGCGTAAAGACTTGTCCCGGATCGCCCTCACTGACATCGAACATGGACCGCTGCCACATGACGAAATCTAGCAATCCTAAGATCGGGGCTAAGGCCAACATTAAGATCAGGCTGGCCCGATCCTGACGCAAAATCGTCCAGTTGCGCTGTGCCAAAATCGCAAATTGTCGCCAGCCTGAAATGGCAGTGGTTCTGGGGTGAGGGGGTTTAGATTTCGCTTTTTGAGTCGGTGTTACAGGAACAGATAAACGAGCCTGTCGGTTGCTAATGTAGGTCTGATACAGACCAGACTGACGATATTTGTGCTCCCAAGCTTCTGGGGTTTGCTCACCTTCAACCTTCAAATAAATCTCATCGAAATCTTCAACACCGAAGTAAGTTAGGGCCCCAGCAGGTGGACCAAAATAGGCAATCCGTCCGCCCTTCGCCAGAAAAACGACCAAATCACAGACCATCACATTTTTGGTGGCATGGGTGATCAGGAGCACGGTCCGTCCTTGATCCGCTAAGTGACGCAGCAGTCGCATCATTAAAGTTTCGGTGCCGGGATCAAGCCCCGATGTGGCTTCATCTAGAAAGAACAAGCTGGGTTTGGTGAGCAGCTCTACCCCAATGGAGACCCGCTTGCGTTGGCCTCCACTCAGGGAGCGCACCCGTAAATGGGCTCTTTCGGTCAGTTCCAGATCTTGTAAAACGACCTGAATCAGTTGCCGTCGCTCTGCTCGAGTTACATCTGCAGGAAGTCGCAATCGGGCTGCATAGTCTAAGGCCTGATTGACGGTCAATTCCCGGTGAATAATATCGTCTTGGGGAACATACCCAAGCTCTGTACGATAAAGATTGAAATTCTTATAAAGATCCTGGTCGTTGACCAGCACGGAACCACTGGTTGCGGGTCGCAGACCATTGAGGGCATCTAGCAGCGTCGACTTACCCGCACCACTGACCCCCACAACCGCGACAAATTCTTGGGGAAGAATCGAGAGAGAAATATCATTTAAGAGGATATTGTCTTTGCCCGCCACCTTACTCAGATGGACGGCATCTAGTCTGAGATTGCCTGATTCATTTTGCTGAATTAGGGTTTCATCAAAATTGAAGACAAAGTGATAGGGGCCAATGCGAATCGTATCACCGGGCCGCAAAGGCTGTTGGCTAAGGATTTGCCGACCATTCACATAGGTGCCGTTGGCAGAATGGAGATCTTCAATGAACCAGGATCCGTCTTTGAGATCGATCTGGGCATGAAAGCGGGAGACGATGGGATGATCAATAACGGTGGCATTGCGGGGATCACGGCCCAGGGTTAAGCTTTGGCGATCTCGCAGAACCAGGGTCTCGACCTGCTCAATCACGTCGGTCTGGGGAATGACTTGATAGGTCAGGGTAATTTCATCAGCGATAGACAGAAAATCTCCGTCTTCGAGGGCTTTTTCCTGGATGGCTTCCCCAGCCAAGGTTAAACCGTGAGTGCTGTCTAAATCTGTGATCGTGTAAGTCTGGTTGTGCCACTGGAGACTGGCATGGCGCTGGGAAACAATAGGAAGATCGATGACGATATCACACTGGGGATGTCGTCCTAACGTGAGGGTCTCCTGATGCAGGGGGAAATCTTGGGTCCACTTGGAGGTGGTGACTTGCAAGACGCGATCGCATTGGGTTTGGCTAACTACAGTACCAGGCAAGATGGGGTCCGTTTGCAGCCCGGAGATGATGGGAGCATCCCGGAAATGAATCTCGGTCTCTCCTATGCGAATCTCGTCCCCAGGGTGTAATTTTGTGGCGTCTGCTGATATCGGAGTGCCATTGACTACCAGCTCAGCATCCGGGGAATGCAAGGTAATCAGATAGTGATCGGTCTGCCAAACAATCTCGGCATGACGGGGCAAAATCGAGGTGCCCTGGAGTACCAGGGAATTATCCTCAGCAGCCCCAATACTAAAGGGAGCCTGGGTTAGCCTAAATTCACGATTACTCTCTTCCCCATCGGTAATGATATGGAGCTGGGCAGATGCAGTTGGCATAATTGGGCAGGGACAATCTTGATTGACGGTTTACACACACTCATACCCAAAGCCTAGGCTATTTTATCCCTGCTAACGAAGTGATCTTGATGTGCCCTCAGAATTTCTAGACGACAAATACTCTTTCCCGTGACGTTCCCATGACGTTTTGGATCGCAACCGTATTCACTCCATTTATTTCTGCCAGTGTCGATACGACCGATTGTTTGCAGAAACAGGAGATATCCAATTCTGGCAATCACAGAATCTAAAGGTATTCTGTAGTTCCTGGCAAGACTCAGCCTATTTTCAGAATGCCTTCCTAAGATAAGAGGTATGAAGGCGCTAGCCGCAAGCAACAAGAGTCTCAGCAGCCTACAGCCCAGCATGGGGAACAAAATGGATATTTCAGATACCGCAACGATTGACCTGAGTTATGACTTTGCCCTTGATCGGGACTGTACAACTCTATCTCGACATGTTTTAGAACACTTGCAGAGTTTTGGTCCGGAAGCCCAGGACATGAGTGCCTTAATGACCCGGATTGGTTTGGCGGGGAAGATTATTGCTCGCCGCTTGAGCCGAGCGGGGTTAGTCGAAGGGGCTTTGGGCTTCACAGGGGAAACAAATGTCCAGGGTGAAGCGGTCAAACGCATGGATGTTTACGCCAACGAGGTCTTTATCGCTGCTTTTAAGCAGAGTGGCCTCGTCTGTCGGTTGGCCTCTGAAGAGATGGAAAAACCTTATTATATTCCCGAGAACTGTCCAATTGGGCGCTATACCCTGCTCTATGACCCTATTGATGGCTCCTCTAACGTGGATGTCAATTTGAATGTGGGGTCCATCTTTTCGATTCGCCAACAGGTAGGGAATGATCCCGATCGCACGGGGCAAGATTTATTCCAAGATGGTCATCAGCAAATTGCCGCAGGCTACATCCTCTATGGCCCCAGTACCGTGTTGGTCTATTCCGTAGGCAAGGGCGTGCATGTCTTTATCCTAGATCCCAGCTTGGGCGAGTTCATTCTGGCGGCTGAAAATCTTACTATTCCTAAACATGGCCCAGTTTACAGCGTTAACGAAGGGAACTTTTGGCAGTGGGATGATGCCCTACGGGACTTCACACGCTATGTTCATCGCCATGAAGGCCATACGGCTCGTTATAGCGGGGCCTTGGTGGGAGATTTTCATCGAATTCTATTTCAAGGTGGGGTCTTTATCTATCCTGGCACCCTCAAAAATCCAGAAGGGAAACTGAGACTGCTTTACGAATCAGCCCCCTTGGCTTATTTGATGGAACAGGCCGGAGGGAAGGCTAGCGTCGGTTTAGCACAGCCCCTCCTTGATGTTGTGCCGGATCATCTTCATGCCCGCACCCCCCTGATTATTGGCAGCCCAGACGATGTGGCCTTGGTTGAATCTTTTATAGAAGAGCGGTCCCGACAAGCGGAAGAAGAACTTACTCTCAAAACTTGATCACAGTCAACAGTTTGGCAGTGTGATCATCTCAGCCCATTTTTGCATTAGACAGTGGAGTTAACCATGACAGCAACCACCAATCATCTGCTGGAAATCAAAGCGTTTGGTCAAAGTATCTGGATGGATAATTTGAGCCGAGACCTGATCGAATCGGGTGAACTCAAGCAGATGACTCAAAATCAGGGAATTCGTGGCATCACCTCTAACCCAGCCATTTTTGAAAAGGCGATTGCGGGGAATGCCACCTACGATGCTGACATCGAAGCCGGGATTAAGGCAGGTAAGTCTGTATTAGCCATTTATGAATCCCTGACCTTTGATGATATCCGCAATGCCTGTGATATTTTCAAGCCCATTTACAACCAAACGAATGGTTTAGATGGCTATGTCAGTATTGAAGTGCCGCCGAATATTGCTAACGATACCGAGCAGACCATTCAACAGGCCCGTCGCTACTATCAAGAGATTGGCCGTGAAAACGTCATGATCAAAATCCCAGGAACAGCAGCAGGTCTGCCTGCAGTGGAGCAGGTGATTGCCGATGGCATAAATGTTAATGTCACCTTGTTGTTCTCAATCCAGAGCTATATCGATACAGCTTGGGCCTATATCCGAGGCTTAGAAGCTCGCGTTGCTAAGGGGGAAGATATCAGCAAGATTGCTTCTGTAGCTAGCTTTTTCTTAAGTCGAATCGATTCTAAGCTTGATGGCTTGATTGAGGATAGGCTGACGGCCGCCGGGGAAGATTCATCGGTGACGGCTCAGTTAGAACGGGTGAAGGGGAGGGTTGCGATCGCAAATGCAAAACTTGCCTACCAAGAATACAAACAAATAACCCAAACCGACCGCTGGCAAGCCTTGGTTGCTAAAGGTGCGAACATCCAGCGCCTCCTATGGGCCAGTACCAGTACGAAAAACCCCGAATACAGCGATGTCATGTATGTCGATGAGTTAGTGGGGCCTGACACCGTCAACACCCTGCCCCCCAACACAATAGAAGCCTGCGCCGATCACTGCGATGTGGATAATCGAGTGGAGACTGATATTGAGACCGCCCGTCAACTGATCGAGAGCTTAGCGACCCCTGGCATCAATATTGATCTCGATCAGGTCATGGCCGAACTCTTAAGTGAAGGGATTGATAAGTTTGTGCAGCCTTTCAGTTCCTTACTGCAATCTCTAGAAGAAAAAGTCAAGCAGTTAGCCGCCGTTTGAGCGCACCAGACGCTACACTTTCCCTGTCCACCCCCATTTGCTTCGCGAATCTATGGTTACGCTTGCCGAAAATCCATTACGTGTCGGCCTCAGACAAGAACGGACACCTGAACCTCTGATCCTTGTTATTTATGGGGCATCTGGTGATCTCACCCAGCGGAAGCTAGTGCCCGCGTTATACCATTTGAAGCAACAGCGGCGGCTGCCAGCGGAATTAACGATCGTGGGGGTTGCCCGCCGAGAGTGGAGTGACGACGTCTTTCGCCAAAAGATGCGAGAGGGCATTGAAGAATTCTCCGATGGGATTCAGTCTGAGGCGGTCTGGGAGAGCTTTGCTGAAGGGTTATTCTATTGCTCTGGCAACATAGACGATCCGCAAGCCTATCAAAAGCTGAAGACCCGCCTAGAAGAGCTGGACGGTCGCCGGGGCACCATGAGCAACCGCGTATTTTACCTAGCGGTCTCTCCCAAATTTTTTGCGGAAGCGATTCAGCAATTAGGCAATGCCGAAATGCTAGCGGATCCGGTAAAGACGCGGTTGGTGATTGAAAAGCCTTTTGGTCGTGATCTTAGCTCAGCTCAGTCCCTGAACAAGGTGGTGCAAGAGGTCTGTGCTGAGAACCAGGTCTATCGCATTGACCATTATTTGGGCAAAGAAACGGTTCAGAATTTACTGATTTTTCGGTTTGCCAACGCTATTTTTGAACCCCTGTGGAATCGCCAGTTTGTCGACCATGTCCAAATTACTGTAGCCGAAACAGTCGGAGTCGAAGATCGGGCTGGCTATTATGAAAGCTCGGGTGCCCTGCGGGATATGGTTCAGAACCATATTATGCAGCTGTTGTGCTTGACGGCGATGGAACCCCCCAACGCCTTGGATGCCGATAGTATCCGGACCGAGAAGGTGAAGGTTATTCAAGCCACCCGCTTAGCGGATATTCATAATCTTGAAAACTCTGCCATTCGCGGCCAGTATCGTCAAGGCTGGATGAAGGGAGAACAGGTCCCCGGCTATCGGCAAGAGCCGGGTGTGAGTCAAGGATCAACGACGCCCACCTTTGTGGCCCTCAAATTGATGATTGATAACTGGCGATGGCAAGGGGTGCCCTTTTATCTCCGAACGGGAAAACGCTTACCGAAGAAAGTGTCAGAAATTTCTATTCACTTTCGAGAGGTGCCGTTCCTGATTTTTCAATCTGCGGCTCAACAGGCGAACCCCAATGTTTTAGCCATGCGTATTCAGCCGAATGAAGGCATCTCCCTAAGATTTGAGGCCAAAATGCCGGGGCCAGATTTACGCACGCGGTCGGTGGATATGAATTTCAGCTACGGCTCCTTTTTTGGGCAATCGACAGGAGATGCCTATGATCGCTTGCTCTTGGATGCCATGCTGGGAGACCAAACCTTGTTTACCCGTGGGGATGAAGTGGAAGAGTCTTGGCGAGTCTTAACCCCAGCCCTAACGGCGTGGGAAGCCCCGACCGATCCAGCATTAGTGCCCACCTATGAAGCCGGAACTTGGGAACCAGAAGCAGCCGAATTGCTCTTGAACCGAGATGGTCGGCGCTGGCGACGACTCTAGTGTTCCTTAACCCACAATTTGCATAATTCTCCCTTGACGTTGTAGTTCTAAAGCTTATGGCACCTCAATCTGCGCCTCTGGTTTCTTTACAAGCTCCGAAAGATGTATCTCTCAATGAAATCAATGCTGAGTTAAGCAAAATTTGGAGTAGTTACAGTGCCTCTGGGAACGGGGGGACATCCCCTACGGCGACACGAGCAGCCACCTTCAGCTTGGTGGTCTACGAGCCAGAAGAGACCCAACAACTGTTGGCCGCCTTAGGGTATTACACGGGTCCGGTGGACGGGATTTATGGTCCGCGCATGCAGGCCGCCTTGCGATCGGCTCAAACGGCCTTGGGACTTCAGGAAACGGGCAAGCCAAATCCGGAAACCCTGGCAAAACTCCGACAGGCAATGACGGAGAAACAAATCAGCCAGTCCAATGAACAAGGCTATATTTTGGATGCCGGAGGGGCGGGTATTGCGGATGCGATCGCAAGCCAAAGCCCTTGCCGAGTCATTTCATTATTCCCTATAGGAGGGGAAGACGAAGGCGTCACCGCTCAACTCTCCGCCTACTGCCCCGTTAAAAAGCAAAATCGCAGTTCCCTGATTTGTTGTGAGTATATTTCCTTAAAAGGCACCGACACCGCCCTCGACCGAGTCGGGGGACTGGTCCAGTCCTTATTAATTGGCGGTCTCCCCAAATTTCTGTGGTGGAAAGCTGTCCCCCATGCCAATATCGAACTCTTTCAACGATTGGCCTCGGCCTGCAATTCGGTGATCGTGGATTCTAGCCAATATCTGGATGCCCAAACAGAACTCAGTAACTTGCAAGATTTGATTGCCCAAGGCACCAATATTGTTGACCTCAACTGGCGACGGTTAGCCGCCTGGCAAGAATTGACAGCCGAAGCCTTTGATCCACCGACGAGACGGGAAGCTCTAAAGGACGTAGATAAAGTCACCCTTGACTATGAGAAAGGTAATCCAGCCCAAGCGCTGATGTTTCTAGGCTGGCTCGCCAGCCGCTTGCAATGGCAGCCCGTAGCCTTTGAATCAGAAGGGGGAGATTATGACCTCAAACGCATCAAGTTTGTAAATTCCGAGCAACGGTCGATTCAAGCCGAGCTGGCCGCTATTCCCACCCATCCTGGTGACGTCGCCGGAGATCTGATTGATCTAAAGCTAGCGTCTACCAATTTGCAAGCCGACTGCTGCACCGTCCTCTGTTCAGAAACGAGAGGCTGTATGCGCATGGAAGCCGGAGGCGGTGCCCAATCCTGCCGCATTCAACATGTCACCCCCTTACAAGATCAATCTTCTGAGACCTTACTCAGTCAGCAATTACAACGCTGGGATCAAGATGTGTTGTATACCGAGAGCCTCGCCGTTACAGCTCAAATATTAAAACTGGCATAGACCGATCAAGACGAGGATCAGCGGTCAGACTGAGTTAGTTCGACTCTTGGTTCTCAGCACCCCATCAATTCTTAAGAGGGAATTTTGATCGCAACTTTGAGGGGTGCGGTATGCTAGTCCAGATATCCCCCATCCTCTCTCCTGGAGTCGGCATGAAACTGGCAGCCCGCATCGGTCAGGTGTCTGCATCATTGACCTTAGCCATCTCGGCAAAAGCGAAAGCAATGAGGGCTGACGGCATTGATGTCTTGAGCTTTAGTGCTGGCGAACCCGACTTTGATACGCCAGACCATATTAAAGCGGCAGCAAAACTGGCCCTAGATCAAGGCAAAACGAAATATGGTCCAGCGCCCGGTGAACCCCAACTTAGAGCCGCCCTGGCCCATAAACTCCAGCGGGACAATGGCTTAGATTTCCAGCCAGAAAATGTTTTAGTCACAAATGGTGGCAAACAGTCTCTGTATAATCTGATGCAGGTCTTGCTAGATCCGGGGGATGAAGTGCTGATACCTGCCCCCTATTGGCTGAGTTATCCAGAGATGGTAAAGCTAGCGGGTGGCATCCCCGTCACCCTGACCACCGATGCCCAAGCAGACTTCAAAATCACGCCGGATCAACTGCGACAGGCCATTACCCCGAAAAGTCGGTTACTGGTCCTCAACTCCCCCTCCAATCCCACAGGAATGGTCTATACGCCTGGGGAAATCACGGCCTTAGCAGAGGCCATTGTCGAGGCCAACCTGTGGGTGGTCTCCGACGAGATCTACGAAAAAATCCTTTACGATGGGGCGGAGCATCAGAGCATTGGCGCCGTAAGTACGGCTGCTTTCAACCAAACGATCGTCAGCAGTGGCTTTGCCAAAGCCTATGCGATGACGGGTTGGCGGATCGGCTATCTCGCCGGCCCCCTAGAACTGATTCAGGCTGTCGGTAGACTGCAAAGTCACAGCACTTCTAATGTTTGTACCTTTGCCCAATATGGTGCGATCGCAGCCCTAGAAGGCCCCCAAGACTGTGTAGAGACCATGCGCCAAGCTTTTGCTCAGCGTCGCCAGCTGATGTTTAATCGCTTGACAGCGATTCCAGGGGTAACCTGTCCTCAATCCCAGGGGGCATTCTATCTATTTCCTGATATTAGTTGCACGGGCCTCGGATCCATCGAATTTTGTGAGCTACTCCTCGAACAATATCAAGTAGCGGCTATACCGGGATTGGCATTTGGAGCCGATCACTGTATCCGTTTATCCTATGCCACGGATCAAACCAGCATTGCTCAAGGCATGGAACGACTCTCTCAATGTATTATCGCTTGTACCCACTCAAAATAATCTAATCGTTATGGGCTTCTGAATCTGCCTCAGCAGGCTTTCGTCCAGGCACCATAATTGTTTCAAACCATAGCGATCTCAGCCACAGATTCCGATGAAACGGTATGCTTTGCTTAAGATTCTCTAGTTAATGGATACCTGCTTGAGCCATCCAACCGTGCCTTTGAGCCTGCTACTCACGATTTAGATCCCCCGTGAGAGAAATCACAGTCGTGCTGTTTAGATGCTCGCCCAGCTCATGAAACAACTTCTTTACCTGGAAATACCGACTCCGGATATTGCAGCAGTTCAACTCTGGTTGCATCAACAAACGGCTGAGACCCTCGGCCTAGTAACCCCATGCACCCTCCATGCCACATCGTCTGGCCTCCAAATTATCACCGAATCTGCCCACTTAACGGTATTTCTGTGGCAGCATCTCAACACCACCTATCTCAAGGTGATGCAATGGTCCGACCAGCCGATCTTAGGCCAAAAAACCTGGCTACACACCTTTGAATCCACTCTCAAAACAGCATTTCCTTATCGTCCTCAGCCTTTCCCAGAGATTGATCTGACGAGTTCAGATATTTTTGCAGCGTTAGCGCCGTTTTATCCCCTCACCGCCCAATACTTTCAGAAGATTCCTAATGGCGAAGCAGACCTGCAGCGCGCCTACTGGTGGGAAAAACGGTGGCGAAATACGGTCAAACAAGGTCCCCAACCCACTGCGCCGAATCCTATTGTTGATGCAGCCCCTCCAACTCCTGAAGCAGATTCAGCTTGGGACATCGTGATTGTGGGGGGTGCCCTGGGTGCGTTGACAGCAGCCATGATGGCCCGATTGGGCTATAAAGTCGCCTTAGTTGAGCGGATCAAATTTGGCCGCATGAATCGAGAGTGGAATATTTCTCGCACTGAACTGCAAACCTTAGTCGATGTGGGTTTGCTCACCCCCGATGAACTAGAAAGTGTGATTGCCAAAGAATATCAAGACAATTTCAATCTCTTTTTTAGTGGCAATAACCCGCCTGCTGCCAGGTCTTCAGTCCTCTACACCCCTACAGTCCTCAATATTGCTATGGACTGTGATCGGCTCCTACAGCTATGTGGTGAGAAATTGCTGGCAGCAGGGGGCCAAATCTTTGAATGTACGGAATTTGAGCAAGCTTTTTTGGAGCCTGAGGCCGTCACGCTGCAAGTTCGAGATCTGCAAACCGATCAAACCTCATATTTACAATCCCGACTGTTAATCGATGCCATGGGGACAGCCTCTCAAATTGCCCAGCAGATCAATGGCGGCCAGGCATTTGACAGTGTTTGTCCCACCATTGGTGGGGTGGTTAAAAATGGATTTGCCCCCGGCGTCTGGGATCAAAACTATGGTGAACCATTGTTTACCAATGGGGATACCAGCCGAGGTCGGCAGCTGATCTGGGAAATGTTTCCCGGTGAAAATAATGACCTGACCATTTATCTGTTCTACTACCATCAAATTTCTGCGGAGAACCCAGGGTCACTTCTGGAATTATTCGAAGATTTCTTTACGAACCTGCCGGACTATCGTCGTTGCGATTTAGATCAGTTGGAATGGCGAAAAGCAGCCTTTGGCTATATTCCCGGTCGGTTTAGTCGGAATGCCCAAGATCGGTTACCGGGATGCGATCGCATCCTCTCCATCGGCGACGCCGCCTCCCTCAACTCTCCCTTGATCTTTACTGGCTTTGGCTCCTTAGTTCGCAATCTCCCCCGGGTTACCCATTTATTACAGACCGCCCTGCAAGGGAATCTGCTCTCAGGCCAAGATCTAGGGCTAGTCAATGCTTATCAAGACAATCTCGCCGCTACCTGGATTTTTTCCCGAGGGATGATGGCTAAACCCCAATCTACCTTGCCACCCTACTGGATTAATGCCATCCTCAATGCCATTTTTGGAGTCTTAAGCACTGAACCCCCAGATCAAGTCGATGACTTCATCAAAGATCGAGGGGGGTGGTTATTTATGACTCGCACCATTCTCAAAGCCGGAGTGCGGATGCCCAAAATCCCTTGGTGGGTAATGCGGGCCATTGGAATTCAGGAACTGTTACGCTGGGTCCCTACCTATCTCACCTTTACCTGGGCGGCCTTGATGTCCTTCTTGTTTAGTGGATGGCTACCGGAGCTATTACAGCGTTGGCAACAGCCCCTTGCTCAGCACTGGCCGCGCTTGTGGCTCCAACTTCTGAGCTGGAGTTACCGCTTAACCTACGGGATTGGTAAACCCAAACTATTCTTGCGACTACCGCCTGCTCCTGAGAATGCCACAGTAGCTGAGTCTGC
>CALDHF010000189.1 GCA_937941595.1 uncultured Acaryochloris sp.
CTATCAAACCTTGAGCTGGTGTAGCTCAACAGCTAGAGCAATTGTCTTGTAAACAATAGGTTGTAGGTGCAAATCCTGTCACCAGCTTGTCCCATTATTTAGGTACAGAACGATGATTCTTCTCACTAGGCGATTCCCAAAGGTGCTAATCCATGGATACTCGAATCGAAATAGTCCAAACTGATATCACAACCCTAAAGGTAGATGCGATTGTCAATGCAGCGAATGAGTCCTTGCTTGGCGGGGGTGGAGTCGATGGAGCAATTCATCGCGCAGCCGGGCCACAACTCTTAGCAGAATGCCGAACACTCAAAGGCTGTAAAGCAGGCCATGTCAAACTCACAAAAGGATATCAACTGCCAGCCAAGTAAGTGATTCACACCGTTGGTCCTATTTGGCGAGGAGGGGGAGCCAATGAAGCGATTTTGTTGCAAGCCTGCTATCAACGCAGTTTAGATTTAGCCGTTGACAATGCGATTCAAACCATAGCCTTTCCTGCCATTAGTTGCGGCGTCTATGGCTATCCGATAGACCAAGCCTGTCAGATCGCCCTTGAAACGACCCTCAATTTCTTGCAGACGAATCAATCCATAACCCAGGTTATCTTTGCCTGCTTTGGCGACTTGATTTATAACACCTACCTAAAAATAGTGGAGCAGCCAAATTAATAGGTGTGAAAGAACTTAGGTGCATAAAAACCTAACGGATATAAACTTCTTGCGGATATAGTGTAATGGCTAGCATGAGAGGCTTCCAACCTCTTGATACGTGTTTCTCCTGCGGAGACGCTTTGCGAACAAATCTCGTTATCCGCTTTGGGCGAGTGTGATGTAGCAGTAGCATCTGGCGGTGCCAACGCCAGCGGGTGAGTGCGAATCTCACCACTCGCTTTGTGGTCCTGTAACTCAGCCTGGGAGAGTGCCTTTCTTACAAAAAGGTGGCCGTAGGTAGCTCCAAGCCCCTTTGGGGCAGCTTTATCAACAGAGCCGCTTCGAGGGACCATCAGTGGGGGATAGCTCTGGTGAGCGGCTTCGCCTTATAAGCGAGGGGACCAGATTAGTCTAGACGGCTGGGATCATAACCCAGATCCCCTACCAGACCAGGGAGTGTCGCCTAAAGGATAGGGCACCGATCTTCTAAATCGGTCTGTGTAGGTAGCTCCTTTGGAGCCGCTACGCGCACGAATCCTACCACTCCTGCCATATGTAATTGGCAAAGCATCTGCCTTGCGCAGAAAGATGTCGGTATCTCCGATAGGAGATACTATGCGTACAAATCCGACCAGAATCCACTGTGTTGGCCGAATCCGAAGCGGACGAGGAGCTAGGTTGTGATCCTAGTGTTAGCGGGTTCAAGTCCCGTCGGCCACCCCAATTCACGCTTTATTTTATGGTCTGCATTTATGGTTTTGCTTGCTGTTGTGGATACGACCGTTCTTCACAACTTATCGAGAACCACAACATGGACAGGTTAGCGGTGACATTGTTGATTCTGGAAGAGTAAACCAACTCTATCCTTACATCTGGTGGACCACCAATTCCTTGCCCCTCTCCTCCTTCGCTTCGATAGAAAATTCACAAACCCACCCCTCCCCTCAAGACATTGGGAGATTGTTATAGTTAAACAGCTCAACAACACTTTCAGGAAACCAAATCGAACATGCGGCAGTACTCGCCCTTAACAATTATTTCTTATATTATCGGTCCTCTATTAATCATTACCAGTCATATTGGGTCGCTGATTGTTTTTAAAACAGGCTTATCTTTAGGCGCCGTCGCATGGATCATCTCTTTGTACTTGATCCGTATGCTAGCTACAACAGGGATTTATCATCGACTTCTTACCCATAAAAGCTATCGAGCTCCAGCTCCAATTCTTTGGGTAGGCAGTGTTGTAGCAGCGGCGGCAGGACAGATGGGGCCTAGTTGGTGGAAGGCGCACCATTTAAACCACCATCTATATGCAGACACATACCAAGACCCCCATTCTCCTTACACCCCGACTCAAAACGTCGGGGGTTTTTATTGGTCCCAGGGGGGATGGTTATTATCTCCTCAGTTCTTTCCCGTTGACTTGCCACCAGATGTTGAGAAGGATGTAGTCCTAAGAGTGATTGATCGATTGCATTTTGTCCCCCTAGTTGCTCTGGGTGCAATTTCTTATCGCATAGGGGGCCTTGAATATCTTGGAGCCTTTTTTCTAAGCACAACATTACTGTTCCACGGGGTTCAGACTGTCAATTCTCTCAGCCATATTTCAGGTGACCAACCATTTTATACTGATGACCACAGCCGAAATAACAGATTGGTAGCATTCTTGACCCTGGGTGAAGGCTGGCATAATCTCCACCATGCTTTTCAGGCCTCAAGCCGACATGGCATTACTATTCGCGCTGGACAAATCGTCTACTTGCCAGACCCAACTTTCAGATTTATCAAAACGCTCGAATATTTGAATTTAGCATCCAAGCTGAGAATAC
Organism: uncultured Acaryochloris sp.; assembly: GCA_937941595.1. Lineage (GTDB taxonomy): Bacteria > Cyanobacteriota > Cyanobacteriia > Thermosynechococcales > Thermosynechococcaceae > Acaryochloris. The sequence goes on from CALDHF010000189.1 coordinate 2,480, forward strand.
CTGGCGAGAGTGCATTGTTAGCAAGTGCTAAAACTGGCGAGTTCTCTCTTGCAACAGGCCCAACCTTAAAGCCTTGAGTTTGGACTAATCATGAAGAGAATGGCAGTTGATAGACTTCATTGACTGCCATGGAGTTAATGACTTCCACTCTCAGCAGGTACTGAAATGATTTTGATATTTCTCAGTACCTGCTGAGCGTAGGTTCGATATGATGAGATCTGGGCATCTGTAAACAATAAGAACAATATCCGTTTGCGATATGTGCTGAACCCAAGGGGCACCTTGGGTTCAGCACATATCGCTTGTCGCGCGTTTTTTAGCTTGGGAAATGAGGCTCATTACTCAGGCGGTTATATGGCTCAATGCCGCTCAAGTTATACCCCCACGCAATAAGGGCATAGATGAAAAAGCTAACCTATATTAGGAAGATTGCTCATCTTTCAACTTACGCTTGGGTCTTTCCTTATCCTGAACTCGGGTTGTTTTGCTGGTTTAATAAAACAATAAGATTACTATCGAAAGTTTGACAACCAGGGTCGGAATCCTAGGGATAGTAGATAGTTTTTGCCACAATAATTTCGCAATCTTAACTTAGGAATAGTTTAGAACTTGCCTGAATAGACTGATGTCGGCTTTTTTAGAATCCATTTAGGCTTGAAAAAAGTATGTCTTTTTGTTGAGACATTGCGTATTTTTGAGGGAACATCATGATGTTAAAGTTAGTTTAATTTAAATTAAATCACTTCCCTATATCTAAGCTAATACAGTTACTGATGAACGTTTAAGATGGTTCCTTCAGATCGTTTTATTTCTCTTCGCTTTCTACTATTCAGAACTTTTTGGGGAGTATGGGGACTGTATCTTCTACCACTGAGTGTTCAAGCTCAGGTTCCCCACACCACACCCCAGGCACCACCTGACTTTAATCGTATTGAACCTGAGATTCTGCCCGAACCTCGACCTCAGACCCCCAAAAAATTGCCTCCGGCAGATGATCTATTGAAGGCACCACCCCAACCGCTACCTCAGCCCGAATCGCCAGATAATCCTGATGTCATCGCTGTGCAGAAATACCGTGTCGAGGGGAGCACCGTTTTCACTGAAGCTGAACTTGATAAGATCACTAAACCTTTTACTGGAACATCAGTTGCCTTCTCCCAGCTTTTAGAAGCTCGTTCAGCTATTACTCAACTCTATATAGATAAGGGGTACATCACGTCAGGAGCCTATCTGCCCGCTGAGCAGGTCATTGAGAACGGAATTGTGACGTTGCAAGTCGTCGAAGGCAAACTGCAAGATATAGAAATCTCTGGCAATAAACATCTGAAATCAAGTTACGTTCGAAATCGATTAAAACTGGGTTCCGGTCCCCCACTGAATGTCAATGAATTGTTGGAAGCCATGCGGTTGCTCCAGATTGATCCGTTGATAGGTAACCTTTCTGCTGAACTCGCTGCGGGGTCAGAGCCAGGATTAAGCATTTTACAGGTTGAAGTTGAAGAAGCTAGCACTGCTGATGTGCAGTTTGTTTTGGATAACCAACGATCTGGCAGTATTGGTAGCATCCAACGACAGGTTGTGATCAGTGAAGCTAACTTGCTGGGCTTTGGCGATTCTGCTCGTGTGGGATATGCCAATACAGACGGTAGCAATGAGGTGGACTTTAGTTATACGTTTCCCGTTAATGCCCGCAATGGCACCCTGAATGCCAGTTTTAGCCAGGTTTGGAGCCGAGTCGTAGAAGAACCGTTTGATCAATTAAATATTGAAGGTGTCTCACGCGATCTGAGTCTGACGTTCCGTCAGCCTGTGATTCAAACACCCCAGAAAGAACTAGCGTTAGGGCTCACCCTAGGGCGACAAGAAAGTGAAACTTCTCTGCTGGGTCAGCGGTTCCCCCTCTCTCCAGGAGCGGATGACGAGGGGCGTACTGAAATTTCTCAACTCCGGTTATTTCAAGAATGGACTCAACGGGGTAATGATTCTGTTTTGGCTCTTCGCTCTGAGTTTGGCATGGGGCTAGATGCCTTTGCCACTATCAATCCAACAGGTCCAGATGGACTCTTTTTCCTATGGCGAGGGCAAGCCCAATGGGTGAAACAATTTGCCCCAGGTAACCTCTTACTATTGCGATCAACTTCTCAGTTTTCTGATCGGTCTCTGGTGCCGTTGCAGCAGTATGGTTTGGGTGGACTCAATAGTATCCGGGGATATCCCCAAAATCGGTTGTTGGTGGATAATGGTCTGTTTGGTTCCGCAGAATATCGACTTCCCCTAGTCCGGTTTGGCGGCAATAAAGAAGGTCTGTTGCAGCTTGCTCCATTTTTTGATGTAGGACATGGTTGGAATCATGCGCCGGAATCAGATGCAGATACCTTAGCGGCAGTGGGACTTGGTTTAAGATGGCAATGGTCTGATAAAGTGTCGGCTCGATTGGATTGGGGGGTTCCGATTCTTTCCATTGGTCCAGAGACCAGCGGATTTGATGATAGTCAGCTTTTCTTTTCTATTGTTGCGAATCCTTTTTAGAGGCCCTATCTATTTTGAGTTACTCACCTTCTTCATCAATAACAGCAGTCCGATCTAACAACAATAGATTGCGCAGTTGATCGGTATCGAGATCGGTGAGCCAATTTTCTCCTGCCCCTACAACTTGTTCTGCTAAAGCTTTTTTGCTTTCTAGTTGTTCATGAATTCGTTCTTCTAAGGTCCCTGTACAAACGAATTTATGGACTTGGACATTGCGTGTTTGACCAATCCGAAACACCCGATCTGTGGCCTGGTTTTCTACTGCTGGATTCCACCAGCGATCAAAGTGAAAGACATGATTTGCACGAGTCAGATTTAACCCCACTCCGCCAGCTTTGAGGGACAAAATAAAAATGCGAGGGCCTTGGGGATCATTTTGGAAGCGGTCAATCATCGCTTCGCGTTGTTTTTTGCTACTGCCGCCGTAGAGGAGCAGCGTTTCTCGTTGTAACGTGGATTGCAAATGTTGCTGGAGTAATTTTCCGAGTTCGGCAAATTGGGTAAAGATGAGGGTCCGATCGCCCTCATCTAGCAGTTCTTCCAGCATTTCTTGCAGACGCTTGAGTTTGCCTGAACGTTGTCCATCCGAGTTCAAGGTATCTTCATGCAAAAACTGGGCGGGATGATTGCAAATTTGTTTGAGCTTGACTAAGGTTGCGAGAATAATGCCCCGACGTTGAATGCCTTTGGCTGCATCCACTGCATCTAGGGATTCTTGGACAACGCTTTGGTAGAGACTCGCTTGTTCCGGCGTTAAGCTACAAAAAACCGTCATTTCATGCTTTTCTGGTAAATCCTGGATGATGTCGCTATCGGTTTTGGTGCGGCGGAGAATGAAGGGTTGAACTAGCGATCGCAATGTTGTTAGCGATGCAGTATCACCGTAACGCTCAATGGGAGTAGCGAATCGTCTCTGAAAAAAGGCCTTTGGACCCAGGTACCCTGGATTCAGAAAATCTAAGATGGACCAGAGTTCTGTTAAACGGTTTTCCAGAGGGGTTCCAGTTAGTGCAATGCGAACGTTTGCTTGCAAATTGCGGACAGCCTTAGACTGCCTAGCATCGGGATTTTTGATGTTTTGAGCTTCATCCAGGACTAGCCCTTGCCAAGTGAGAGCAGCAAAGGTTTTCTCATCCCGGTAGATCAAAGGGTAACTGGTAATCACGATATCTAGGGGCTTAATTTTTTTGAGGAAGGCTTTGCCCTGAGCCCGTCCCGAACCATGATGCACCATCACCTTTAATTTGGGGCCAAAGCGTTGCACTTCTCTCTCCCAATTCCCTAGGACAGAGGTTGGACAAATAAGTAACGTCGGGCCAGACAATCGACCTTCATTTTTTAAGTGCAATAGATAGGCAATAAACTGCACCGTCTTCCCTAACCCCATATCGTCAGCTAAACAAGCGCCTAACCCCCACTGTTCCAGGAATGTGAGCCAGCCAACCCCTCTAGCTTGATAAGGTCGAAGGGTGCCTTGAAAGCCAGGTGGCTCTGTGATCTCAGTTAGGGTTTGGTTGCCGTTGAGGGTGCTGAGGAGTGCTTCTAGGGACCCGGATGCTTCAAAACTGACAACCGGAAGTTTATCGATGGTGAGCGTATCTCCAGTACTAATGCGTAAGGCATCTTCTAAGGACAGTCCCGTTTTGTTTTGACGAGAGGCAAAGAAATTTTGAGCCGCCTTAACATCCTGAGGCCGAAATTCAACCCATTCACCGTTAATTTCTACCAGAGGAGATTCCTGGGAAACGAGTTGATCAAACTCATATTTGGAAAGCGTTTGGCCGCCAATCGCTAGCTCCCATTGAAAATTAAGTAAGCTATCTAAGCCAATGGACGGAGCCGACTGCGTTTGGGCAGCAGCCTTAATTTGCAGACCCAATCGGTTGGCCATGGCATTATGGTTTGACAAACTCGGAGGGAGCATTACCCCAAACCCGTTGTCTTCTAACCGCCAGGCAGCTGCCTTAATGAAATCATAGGCTTGGGTTGGAGATAAGCTCAATTGAGTGGGACGCACCCCCTGCAAACTCTCCTCTAGGATGGGATAGACCCGAGACGCCAATCCCAACCCCTTGAGTAAGGTTTCTTGAGGACGCTCAATAGTACGGCCCAAGTAGTCGAGTTGCTCAGTGGTTGTATTCCAAACCACATCTGCCGTAACGAGAAAAGATGGATCATCCGTAGCCTGGAGGAAGTACTCTACTTTCCAAGTCGTGTTATTGCCAGTGGGGGGTTGTAAATGAAAGCAAGGCCGGTACCGTTGTTCTTTCAGGCTTTGTTCAATCGGCAGTAGCCACTGGGTTAAGGTTGAGACCCAAGTCGAACAGTTCTCTGCTGTATCCGTTAATAGTGGCGAAGATGAAGCTAACGCGGGTAACCATTGAGCCATCACAGGATGAATTCCTGCTTTGTCCATGGAGGTGATCAGGTCCTCATCAATGCTTTGGCGTACCTGATTATCAATCAGGTGGTTTAAAAAATCTGTGAGCAGATTTCCGGCTGCCATTGGTAAATCGATATAGGAAGCAGAGTCTATTCCCTGGTAGAACTGGCAGGCTTGCGGCATATCTTTGGCAAACTGCTGAAAGCGTTGCTGATCCGTCGCGCTGTCGAGTAAGGGTTGCCAATAGAATTGGCAAGATTCCTTACCCATTGACTGAACACTAGGAATGAATTTGGCTCGGGTTAGCAAATCTAGTCCCCAGCGGGCTGCATGGCACCAAAATAGTAAATCTGCACCTAAAAAAGATTCTTCTGCGGTTGTTGAGTGCAGAGGCAGAGCCGTCAAAAAATCTAGAGTTTGTGCAGGGGATAAACTTAAGCCTTGCACTTCGAAGGGGTAAAGCTGGGGGAGTGATTCTGTGCCTAATTCTGATGAAGAGTGATAGGGGTCTAAGCGTTCTTCCTTAACCTGAGCGGGCAAGATAATCGCTTCTGAAGCTAACAGCACAGTTTGTGGGGCTACAGATTGATGAGAACGAGTTTGAGCAGATGCAGATTTCTTGCGTTTGGAAACAGTTGCTAGTAACGCTTGAACGGCATCGGAGAGGAAAAGCTGATGGGAGTTGTGAAGCGACTTCATCAGCTGGCTCAATTCAGGCCAGTTCATTGCCATAGCATGAGGGGGGACTCCACTGGAACTGTTTTTCTGCTTAACAGCTGTACTTCGCCAGGTTTCAGCCCAAATGAAAAATCTACCGCTATGCTGTTTCGTCGGTTCCGATGAGGCATGACTGGGCTGATATAAGTGCCCCTGTTCAGAAGCAGGTAGCCAACTACCGTGCAAAATTGCCATAGCTTAGTTGAAAACACTCCAAATTGGACATATTGTTAATGATGCTGCACTAGCAATGAATCTTTTTAGACCGATTGCATGGTTCCTAAACTGATACGGTCATCCGCATTCCTATACGAGAGATCTTTCGAATGATGACTTAAATTTAGATAATCTTTTTCATGCAATCAGCCAAGATTTATCTTGGACTGATCACAACGCAAATATACCCTCGAACTAGAAAGCTTCAAGGTGGCATCCTCATACCTATGCTACAGGGTGAACTTGTCATATGGGCATTCTGACTGAAAGTCATATGGGCATCACTAAAAAACTTTTCTGGTACAGGATCGCAAAAGCAAGCGGCTATCTATCAATGTTAGGATTGCGACAGAAAAAAAAAAGGACAAAACTAATTAAGTAAGGACAAGTCACTTAATGTCAGAAGTTATTAAGTCAATATCCGTTGACGGTCGGGAAATTAAACTCACCATAGGCCGTTTCGCGCCACAGGCAGGTGGGTCCGTATTAGTTGAATCTGGAGATACCTCAGTTCTAGTAACTGCGACTCGTTCATCGGGACGAGAAGGAATCGATTTTTTACCGCTACTGGTAGATTTTGAAGAGAGATTATATGCAGCAGGCCGAGTGCCTGGAGGTTTTTTGCGGAGAGAGGGACGCCCACCAGAACGGGCTACTCTAACCTGTCGTTTGATCGATCGTCCAATGCGACCTCTATTTCCTAATTGGTTGCGAGATGATCTACAAATTGTGGCAACTTGCATGTCCGTTGATGAGCAAGTTCCCCCCGATGTTTTAGCAGTAACAGGGGCTTCTGTTGCTACCCTCTTAGCTAAAATCCCATTTAAAGGACCGATGGCTGCTGTTAGGGTGGGTTTAATCGGAGACGATTTCATTATTAACCCTTCCTACGAAGAGATTTCTGAAGGTGAACTGGACCTTGTGGTTGCAGGTTCTCCTGATGGCGTGATTATGGTAGAGGCCGGCGCTAATCAGGTTGCTGAGCAGGACATGGTCGAAGCGATTGACTTTGGCTATGAGGTCGTCTGCGATCTGATTAAAGCCCAAAAAGAACTGATGGCTGAATTGGGGATTGAACAGGTTGAAGAAGCCGCCCCAGAAACGGATCCAACCTTAGAAAATTTTGTTCAAGAGCGAGTGACTACCCCTATTAAAGAGGTCTTAGCTCGATTTGAAAAAGATAAGAATGTTCGAGATGAAGCCCTGGACGAGATCAAGGATACTGTTAAAACAGCGATTGATGAACTTCCAGAAACGGATCCTGTGCAAGTAGCTGCAGGTGAGAACCCCAAAGCGGTTGGCAAGGTCTTCAAAAGTATTACTAAGACACTTATGCGCCGTCAAGTGGTGGAGGATAAGGTCCGAGTGGATGGCCGCAAGCTGGACGAGGTTCGTCCCATTTCTTGTCAGGTGGGTGTTTTGCCCCAACGGGTTCACGGAACCGGGTTGTTTAACCGAGGCTTAACCCAGGTGCTGTCTATCGCCACTTTGGGGACGCCAGGGGATGCCCAAGAGATGGATGACCTACATCCTGATAGCCAGAAACGCTATCTCCATCACTATAATTTCCCACCTTATTCTGTCGGAGAAACCCGTCCGATGCGGTCTCCTGGCAGGCGGGAAGTGGGGCATGG
>CALDHF010000190.1 GCA_937941595.1 uncultured Acaryochloris sp.
TTAACTCTAAAATCTGGGCCTGGGATATCGCAGATTTTGCCAGTCGGCGTCGGCGTTGCCAGCGCTGCCAGATCTGTCTTACCCCTTGGATCACTACATTGACCCCGAGGAGACGCTTATTTTTGGGAATGGGATAGCCAAGCACAGTAATGGCTGTTTGCAGCTGGGTTTGACTGTCCTGCAATTGCCCCAGGCCATAATAGGCTTCCCCTAAGTGGCGATGCCATCGCCCTAACTGCAACCGTGGCACTTGAGTTTGAGGAGTATATAAGGCCAATAATTGGGAGAAGAAAACCGTGGCTTCCTGATAGGCTCCCCCCTGGAGAGCCTGCTCTCCGGCTTGTTCTAGAAAAATGGAAGCATTGTCTGGTTCTTCAGCCTGTTGCCAGTGATAGGCCAGTAAGGCATAGACAGAGGACAGATCTTCCGCATGGGTGCGTTCATACCAAGTTGCGATCGCACGATGCAATTCCCGCCGTTGGGAAAATACCAGCAGATGATAGGCCACTTCTTGGGTCATGATGTGGCGAAAGATATATTTCAGCTGCGGGGGTGGCATGTCCAAAACAATCAATTCTAGGCGCTGTAGGCTATCTAGATACTCAGGAAGTTTCTCTTGATCAGTCGCTAAAGGATAAATCTCTGCTAGCAAGTCCACCCTAAAATTGCGACCAATCACACTGGCCACTTTCAGCATCAACTGCTGTGGGGGCAAAAGCCGATCGATACGGCTAGTAATCAGACCTTGCAACGTAGTGGGTAAGTTCAGAGTCTCTAAGTCTTGGTCTGGGGCAACCAATTGGCAGCGACCTTGGTCAATCTGAATTAAACCTGTATCTCGCAGACCATAGGCCAACTCTTCACTAAACAAAGGGTGTCCTTCAGCTTTAACATAGATAAAATCTGTGACTTTTGCAGACAGGTGACTCACCTCTAACTGTTGGCTAATGAACTGGTGGGTTTCAGCCCGAGATAGCCCTCGTAACCGCAGATATTTCGTCTGCTCTATTTCCAATAACTGGGTATATTCAACAGGCCACGGTTCGGCCAATGGCCGAGTCGCAATCACACCTAACAGCGGCAGGGCCTGTTGATGCACAGCCAAGGCTAAGGACCAAGAAGCTGAGTCTAACCAATGGGCATCTTCCAGCACAATGACTTGAGGCACCTGAGCCAGGGCCATTTGGAGCAGATATAACAACACATTGCGGGTATTATCTGCCCGAACTTGGCCCTTCATCTGCTGTGTAATCGGCGTATCTGGAAAATCGAGGCCCAGGGTCAGGTTCAGCAGGGGCGCTAAAGCCATTAGGTCATCCCGATCCGCCAGTAGATCTAGAACATGCTGCCGCCGAGCCGCTCCATCAGCCCATTGGCCTAGCTTGAGCAGATGCTTATAAATTGGCCGCCAGGCAAAGTAGGGCGTGAATTTTTCAATAGCGTCCCCTGCACCGACAACAAAAGGCAGATTCTGAGTTTGGCACCACTCCAGAAAGTTAATCACCACCTGAGATTTACCAATGCCCGCTTCTCCCTCTAGGATCACGGTGCCGCCCCGATCGTCAGATTGGAGAATCTGAGCAAGTTCGACTAAGTGCTGACGTTCTCGCTGGCAACCCACCAGAGATTTATGTTGACTCAGCTTCCGCTTCAACGCTCCCAAGGGCTGATAGACCGTGATCGGATATTCAATACCTTTCAGGGTTAGGGGCGGTAAGGGGGTAAATGCTAACCGCCGCTGGGTCGCTTCATAAGTGGCAGGATCACAGAGAATACGGTCTCGGGCAGCCTGCATGAGCCGAGCCGCTAAGTTGACGATGTCACCAATAACGGTATATTCACGCCGACGGGCACTACCGACGATTCCACAAAAAACGTTCCCGGTCGTAATCCCAATCCCACAGCGCCAGCCCAGCCCTTTTAACTTGGACTGCATCTCCAGAGCAGTTCTCACCCCTCGCGCAGCATCATCCTCGTGGGCGAAAGGGGGCATTCCCAAAGCAGCCACCAGCGTAGCCCCTTTATCATCCACACTGATTTTATTAATGCTGCCTTCAAATCGATACAAACTACTTTGGAGAGCCTGCATAATCCGTTGCACTTGTTCCAGAGGTACGCTGGTACTAAAATCTGGCAAATTGATAAATAACACTGTCAGCAAGCGGTATTCAGCTAACCACTCCCGTTGCCCAGCGTCTAAGCGGTCTAGGATGGCGCCAGGGATATAGGCTTTCAGCCCTGCTGCCAGCTCTTCAGGCAATACTCGTGGTTGGGGGCAGGACGCTATGGACATTGACAACGCAGTGAGATGCCAACAGTCATCCGCTACAGATGTGCCTACCCCCTTGTGTCTCACTAAGGTCCACATCTCTGGAGATAAAATGATTTGCTCCGGCTCCGCCAAACTCTGAGCGACACGAATTTGCCCCAAAGGTGCCCCAGTAATCGCATGTTCCCAACGTTTATAGACACCACCAATATGTGCGATCGCAACATCACCCGCCCCCACCCCAATCCGTAGGGCTAGGGATTCGTCGCTCATCGCAGTATAGGTTTGAGAGAACGCCTGAATGACGAGGGCACATTGACAAGCTCGCCAAGCTTGGTGAGGTAAATCTTGGTCTGCGTTCTGAACAGGCCAAACCGCAAGCAGGGCATCTCCCGCAAATTTGAGGACATCGCCGCCATGGTCCAAAATGAGGTCCACAATTTGACCGAAATAGGCATTCAAAATTGCAGTTAAGGATTCCAAACCGTCCGGTCCAGATTTCACCAGAGCTTCAGTGAGGGGGGTGAATCCTGAAATATCGATAAAGACAACGGCAGCAGGAAACTGATCAATCTGCGGTTTGACAATGGGGGTCGGATCTTGGAGTAGCCGACGCACAACAATATCTGGGACATAACTCGCCAGGATGTCTATCTGCTCAGACACTGGTTATTCCCTCGTTTAGGGTGGATAGTGTGAACTCATAACTATCTTGTCCCAGGATTAAAAGATTGAGGAGAGTGATCGATGCAAATCACAATGAGAATTTACATACGAATATGGGTACCAATCCCTTTCCTCAGACATCTATCAATCATGAATTTAATCGCCATTAATTATATAAAATTTCAGCCGACAGGGACATAATTAGGCTACTAAATCAGACATCATTTCGAAGAAATATCTAGTTTTATGGGAATAAGATATCCTAAAATTAAATTTTTTTCTAAATATAAAAAGCATTGATTGCAAATGCATTAAAACCACAAATCAGTGCAAGTTTCAGCTTTCGAGAATTCGGACTCTGCGACCCATAGTTTTTCGAGACAACTGCTCATAACTCAGTGCAACAGATGACCATATCTGCTTATAATTGCTCAGAAAAGGCTAAATCAAGCTCATTTGTGATCGTCTCTAGATCTGTTAACAATGTATCTTTGGCAGGCTTTGGTTGATTTATATTGGTGTTGATTATTTTTATCCCTTGATCAAGAGTTTGATAGTTATCGGCAAACTTTACTTTGATACCGCCACCAAAGTTGAACCAGATTTGCCTAGCTTTGAGGAACGACGTTTTAGCAGCGGCAAAGTCGCTAGCTTCGACGGCGATATAGGTTTCTGATAGCATACCTTTCATCGCCAAGAGATCATCACTAAATTTCTGAGATTCATCAGTAGATTCAGGTGTCTTGATGCCGCCGATAGGTGACTCTATTTCTAGATCTGTTGATGTGGTCTCGCTCTCTGGTCTCACTTCTATATTTGAGGCAGTCTCGTTAGTCCTTTGGTCTTGAACGCCACAAGCACAGAGCAGACAAACTGCGCCGAATGCAATCAGCTTTGAATTAATGGTATCCATAATTCTTTGATTTTGTCCTATTTTATACCCTCTTCTAATTTCAAGCTGTACGGTAGCTGCAACATCAACCTTGATATAAAAGCATCATAGAAATTAGAGATAGTTTCATCATAGAGCTCACACCTAATAATTTCTGGTCTTTGGTATTAGGAACAAGCAAGAATAATCATATTCTGGATAAGGTGCTCGGAAGTACTCATTCCCAACTTTAGGTAATATCTATAGGAACAGTGATACATTGCTGGTAAATTTGAACGCTACTCTAGTAAAACTAAAATCACCCCATCTAAGAAAAATGGAGTGATTCTACGTTTGGATTGAGTTTAAACCTTTTTCTGGCTCCTTAAAACGGCCAATATCTTAAGCTGAGCTAGCAACCATCACTCACCTGAGACGGCATCGAGCTCACTCGTCATTGTCTGCAACTCAGATAAGAGTGAATCTTGGGTCGGTTCGGTTTGGTTCAATGCTGTGTTAACGGTACTAACCCCTTGATCAAGGGTCTGATAACTATCAGCAGACTTTTCTTTGACAATGCCACCGAACTTAAACCAGGTCTGTCTGGCTTCGCTAAAGGAGGTTTTGGCGGTAGAAAAGTCATTGGATTCCACGGCGGTGTTAGTTTTTGCCAACGCATCTTGCATTGCCAATAAATTATTGGTAAATGTTTGGGTTTGATCGGTGGATGCGGGTGTTTCAGCACCACCAGTAGGGTTTTCTTCTGCTGTTTCGGTAGATGCATTCTGAGTTGTATCTTCTGTCGTTTCAGTAGATGCATTCTGGGTCGGTTCTTCGCCCTTGGCTAGGTTACCGAGCGAACCAGACAGGTTTTGGAGGTTACTCACCAGTTTGGCTTTATCCGGTGGACTGGCTTTGAGGTCAGTCGCAATGGTTTGTAGATTTCCTTTAATGTTAGTAACGGTTTCAGGACTTGCATTCAGTTTGGTAGAAGCGCCTTTCCAACCTTCCTGAACGGAACTAAACTCCTGCTTAGCTGTATCAAAGTCTCCAGATTTAACCGCAGTCAAGGTTTGCTTAATACCTTTAGTCATCCCCAGCAGTTCCTGGGTACCACCTACTTTCTGGACATTCTCTTGCACTTTTGCAGCCTGATCTTGGACTCCACAGGCTGACAGCAGACAAACTGCCCCGAATAAAACTAGTTTTGAATTGATGGCATTCATATTGCCCTCGCATTTTGTAGTATTTTATACAGC
>CALDHF010000191.1 GCA_937941595.1 uncultured Acaryochloris sp.
GGGACGACTGACTTCACCGGTAACGGCTAAGGTGACGGTTCGGGCTTTAACCAGAACCATGGTGACATAGGGACGTTTATACAGGCGGGTGTAGCGAAGTGAGATTTCACGCTCTGCTTGGCCTAGGGAACGTCCGGCGACAGGGACTCGACCAATTAAAGGAAGGCTGACGGAGCCATCGACTAAGACGCGGTAGTTTGTCTGGAAAAGATCGGGTTGGCCAAACATACTAAGCTGAATCTCATCACCAGGTCCCAGGACATAAGCTTGTTCATTAACTAGGGTGTCACCTGCTTGAGTAGCAGAGGGAATGCCCGTTGGTGAAATCTGTGCCGCAGCGGGCAAAGGAGATATTGAGGCGGTGATGGCAATCAATGCTACCGAGTGGAGAGGGCGAATCATAGTATCTGTTAAGAACCCTAAATTAATATCAATACTTTGGCTGAAGAATAATTATAATCGATTGTTTCTATGGAGACGTTTTCCTACCTAGGATGTTGCCAATAGTCACTAATCTGGCATAAGTCGCGTTAATTTGGCAATTGCGCTACGACTAATAATATCTAAATTTACTGAAGTTAGAGATTGAAATTTATGGGTCTATGATGTCCTCAGTTTGCCCCTTTAGCAGATTAGACTGATGAGAGTATGTGTAATCAGCGATCGGCATTTCTGGATGAAAACTAGACGTATTCTTGAGTTACTTCGTCATGGTCACCCCGGTGAGAAGGTTACGTTGCAAGGTTGGGTGCGTAGTAAACGTGAATTGAAAGACTTTGCTTTTTTGGATGTCAATGACGGTTCTTCTTTGCAAGGGCTGCAAGTGGTGATTAATCAAGATTTCCCAGACTATGACCAGGTCCTCAAATCCCTAAATACAGGTTCTTCGGTTTCGATTGAGGGAGAACTGGTTGCGTCCCAGGGTAAAAACCAACGCATCGAGCTACAGGCATCTGCTGCTCGGGTCTGGGGGACAGCGGATCTGGAAACGTATCCGTTGCAAAAAAAACGACATTCTTTTGAGTTTTTACGGACGATTGCACATTTGCGATCGCGCACCAATACCTTAGGTGCAGTCTTTAGAGTCCGCAACGCCTGCTCAAGCGCAATCCATCAATTTTTCCAAGAGCGGGACTTTATGTGGATTCACACGCCGATTATCACCGCTAGCGATTGTGAAGGGGCAGGAGAGCAATTAGCCGTCACCAATCTCAACCTGCAGCACGTGCCGCTGACAGACGACCAAGCAGTTGACTATAGTCAGGACTTTTTTGGTAAGCCCACGTACTTGACCGTGAGTGGGCAGTTGGAAGGGGAGATTATGGCCTCGGCCTTTTGTAATGTTTATACCTTTGGCCCCACTTTCAGAGCAGAAAATTCCAATACCTCTAGACATCTAGCTGAATTTTGGATGGTGGAACCAGAAGTGGCCTTCTGCGATTTGCAAGGGGATATGGATTTGGCTGAAGCGTTTCTTAAATACGTGTTCAAGGCTGTCTTAGAACGCTGCCCTGAAGACTTCGAGTTTTTTAACCAGCGCATTGATAAATCTGTGCTAGAAACGGCCGATACCATCATCAACAGCGACTTTGAGCGCATTACCTATACAGAAGCGGTTGCCCAACTGGAAAAAGCCAGCCGTAAATTTGAGTTTCCTGTAGAGTGGGGCCTGGATTTACAGTCAGAACATGAGCGCTATCTGTCAGAAGAGCTATTTAAGAAGCCAGTCATAGTGACGGACTATCCCAAACAGATCAAAGCGTTTTACATGCGTATGAATGATGATGATAAAACCGTAGCGGCGATGGATGTATTGATGCCAAAAATTGGTGAAATCATTGGGGGGTCCCAGCGAGAAGAGCGACTGGACCTGCTAGAGCAGCGAATTGTGGCCCAAGGGCTACCGATTGAGGATTACTGGTGGTATTTAGATCTACGTCGCTACGGGACAGTTCCCCACGCTGGTTTTGGGTTGGGATTTGAACGACTGGTTCAGTTTATGACAGGGATGACCAATATTCGAGATGTCATTCCTTTTCCACGAACACCCTTAAGTGCTGATTTTTAAGGTCAGCTGTCAGGCTTTATTTACAAAGCAGCCACTCTGAGACTCAGAGTGGCTGCTTTCATTTAAGAATTCAAGGTAACGTGAGTTTTCTGCCTCCGTCCTTAAATTAGGATGCGTTAGCTTTTTGATTCAAAGTTATGAAGCCATTTGCGGACCTGTTCTCCCGCAACATCCATGCCACCAAAACCAAAGGCTAGGGCTAAAGCAACCGCAATGGCACCCAGCAAGAGACCAAACGCCAGATTCACAATATTAGTGGCAATCCCCATTTGCTGGAGAGCCATCGCAGACACTAAAGCAATAATGGCAATCCGAGCCGTTTGAGCCACTAATCGGGCTTGGGCTCCGCCAGAACTAGAGACCATGTTGAAGGTCATATTGGCCAGGTATAAGCCTACACCAAAGACAAAGACACCCACTAACACTTGGGCTAAGACCCGGAGCAGTTCCGTAATGATGCCTGTGAGCGGCCGGAACTGGAGGACATCCGTTGCTGGGATTAGAAAAACTAGAATAATCCCGACGAGAACGACTACACCTGCGATCTCTGACGGTGTCTTCTGCGTAGTAGGACTACTTGGCTCCTCTCCAAGAATACTGTCAGTGGGTTCTTGGGCAGCTTGTAGACCTAACATTTGGAAAATGTTATTGAAACCAAAATTGGCTAGTAGTCCAGCAACCAGATCCCCCACAATTTTACCGAGGACATAGGCGACGCCTAAGATGACGGCAGCAGTGAAGATTTTAGGAATCGTACTTAAAACCTGCTCCAGCATTTTGACAGCAGGCTCGGAGATAGCCGCAATGCCCAGTGCTTGGAAGGCTGAGACTGCAAACGGTATCAGTATGAAAACATAGACGACGCTACCGGCCAGGGACGATAGGCTTTGGCCACCCATGGCTTGACTCAAACCGAGTTGCTGGCCTAATCGATCAGCTCCACTCGCAGTTAGCAAGTTGGTGACAATCATGCGAACAATCCGGGCAATGAACCAACCCGCAACCCCAATCAGCACTGCTCCTAACACATTTGGCAATACAGCCAAGATGTCCTGAACCATGGACTGCACGGGTTGCAATGGACCTTGCAGCTTCAGGGTCTCTAGGATGGGTAGCAAAAAGAGCAGAAAGACAAACCAGTAAATCGTAGTGCCAAGGGTTTCACTAATTGAGATCGATTGCTGGCTGCCAGCACCGGCAGGACCAGATGCCGAATTTAGACGCTCATCTACGGATAAAGATTGGAGAACCCGCACAACTACTGTTTTGGCGATGGTTGCTACAGCCCAAGCAACGGCCATAAGTACAATGGCACCACCGATCAGGGGTAGATATCCTAGAACTTGATCTAGGAGATTTGTCAGCGGATCAGAAATCGTCGTCAGTTGCAAAGCCTGCAAAAAACCGACGACTGCAAACAGCACCACAATCCAAAAAACGATGGAGGCGATGATTTTTTCTACGTTGGCAGCAACTTGAGAATTGTTGCCACCACCCGATAGCCAACGGGCGATGCGATTATCGATATCTGTTTTGGAAAGCAGCGCTTGCACGAACCATTTGGCGAAAAAGGCAACAATTACACCAATGATCAGAAAGGCTGCTGCACCCAGTAAATTGGGCACCGTTTTGCTGAATTCTTTTGTAAGGGAATCTAGGGGGTTATTAGAAACCGCTTGACCCAATATTAAGCTGCTCTTGGGAATCGATTTAACTAATACGCTCGTAAGTGTATTTGTGAAGGCATCCATTGATTTCTAGCTCTAAGTCCAATATCTGCAATAGGGAACTAATAAGAAAATGATTGCTAAGAAGACTTTTGTTGTGCCACTTGCATGTACAACACAAACATTTTTTATTTATAAACGCAAGCTATTTATAACAAACTACTGGAAAACCATAAACCTTAGAGGGTCGAAGCAATTAAGTTTTAATAAAAGCTTTTGATCTTAATTGCCCTTTGCTGGCTACTTTATGAACCAAATCCTCATTCTGTAAGGTTTTTGTAAAAAAACCTCTATTTATTAATTTGTGACGAAAAAATAAGAAAAAATTAGTTGATCTGTCAGTATGGGTCCAAAAAGTTAAGGGCAGCAGCATGAAATTGCCCCGTTTTCTGCTGACAACCCAAACAATACAACTTCATCAAAGAAGATTATTTATTAAACTAATAATAGAAATATTAAGAAAGTTTTCTAATGGTTACAAAAAAGTTGTGGTCTGAAGGTCCCCAAGTTTCTGCTATTGGCATAGGCACTTGGTCATGGGGAGATCGCCTGTTCTGGGGATATGGCAAGCAATATGGAGAGGCAGAGGTGGCTGCAGCCTTTCAAGCGGCGATTGCTGCGGGCATTACCTTGTTCGATACTGCTGAGATTTATGGGTTTGGGGAATCGGAACGGCTGTTGGGAAAATTCCAAAAACAGAGTCAGAATCCTGTTTGTCTAGCCACTAAGTATGGTCCCGTGCCCTGGCGGCTGAGTGAACAGGCTGTGATCCAGGCCATACGGGAGAGCTTGAGCCGTCTCCAAGTTGACAGCATTGACCTGTATCAGGTGCACTGGCCGTTCAATTTCCTGATGAGTTATGAGACGCTGTTTGGCGCATTAGCCACCGCCGTCCACCAAGGACTGATTAAAGCTGTCGGGGTCAGTAATTACAGTGTTGACCAAATGCGGAAGGCCCATAAGCTTTTAGGGGATCGGGGGGTACCGCTGGCGGTGAATCAGGTCCGGTATTCCTTAATTACTCGACAAATCGAAACTCAGGGACTGATTGCTGCTGCCCGAGAATTGGATATCACCATTTTGGCCTATAGCCCTTTGGCTCAAGGATTATTGACGGGGAAATATACACCAGAACAGCCGCCAACGGGTGCCCGTACCGTAGATGGACGATTCAAGCCTGAGGGCTTACGAAAGCTGGCTCCGGTCACAAATCTGCTCCGTCAATATGCCAATGTTCATGACAAAACCATGGCCCAAGTTGCTCTCAACTGGTTGACCACCCAAGAGGGGGTGATTCCGATCCCAGGCGCTAAAACAGCCAAGCAAGCCACAGACAATGCTGGGGCCTTGGGATGGTCATTGACAGCTGACGAAGTGACCACCTTGGAAGAGGCGAGTCGTCCTTGGTTGTAGTCTTGCGGGGGAGTGATATGAGGAGCAGAGTGATTTTAGGTGGCTCGTCTGATGAGGGCTAGGCTGGAGATTGGCTCTGGACGGCTTGTCTGAGATCGCCTTGATGGTCGTCTAGTAAAGCTTGTCCCTGCTCGGGTGAAAGGCCTGTCCAATGAACCAGTAAGGCCAATTTGACTTTGCGATCGCATTTCTGCAACAGCGCTGCTGCCTGGTCTCGGGGTAACTCCGTTAGATCCCCAATAATGCGTAAGGCTCGGTCTTCTAACTTACTGTTGGTCACGGATACATCCACCATCCGATTGCCATAGACCTTGCCCGTTTGAACCATGGCCCCTGTAGAAATGATATTCAAGGCCAATTTAGTGACGCTCCCCGCTTTTAGGCGCGTGGACCCGGCCAAAATTTCTGGTCCGACCAGTAACCGGATATCAATATCAACGTCTATGGGCACTTGCTCGGCTGGGACACAGGCCATAAACACAGTGGTGGCTCCCCGCTGATTTGCCTCGCCTAAAGCACCCTGGACAAAGGGGGTCGTGCCCCCGGCTGTGATACCGACGACAATGTCTAGATCCGAGACGTTTCGATTTGCGATCGCAGCAGCTCCATCGTCGGCTCGATCTTCTAAAGCTTCTGAACTCTTGACTAAGGCTGCTTCACCGCCTGCTAAAATGCCTTGCACCAGTTCGGGGGGCGTACAAAAGGTAGGAGGACATTCGGCCGCGTCTAATACGCCCAGACGACCACTGGTCCCCGCACCGACATAAAACAAGCGACC
>CALDHF010000192.1 GCA_937941595.1 uncultured Acaryochloris sp.
GAGGTAGGGCCAGCCCAATAGGAACAGGTTGCTGAGCAATACGCCTCACTTTTTATAGGTAGAAGAAATGCATTTATAGGTGTGAGAACGAACTATAGAGGTGCACAAACTTTGGAGATGATATTCTGCATTTGGCTCGTGTTATGGCAGAACATCTATGAGAATTCGAGGATTGGTGAAAGCCTCACATAAAGTCAGAGATCAGCTCACAATTGGTATTCCCATCAATGAAGTCCCACAATTCAAGCAATATGTAATGGGTTCAATCCAGACCACAGAGAAAATTTGTGCGGCTGCCAAGATCAAGCCGAATCAGTTACCGTTACCGTCTAGAAAAGCTTACAAGTACTTAAAGAGTGTTGATCTCAAGCATTTACCGATTGTCCAGCACAGTACCGTGCAGTCTCAAAAGCGAGTGTCCATTCGGCAAATCCGCTCCCAACATCAACAGATTCAACAGCAAATTGCCCAAGTTGCCCATCACTCCGGCGTGGATTCTACTTCAGGACAGCATCTGTTTCAACAGATTCGACAAACGATACAAGACATTGAAGAAGGATGCGATCGCAAAGGAGCAACGCCCGCCAATTTAACAGGGCAATCCCGACAAATTTATTGCTGGCTGAAATTTCTACTCAGTGAAGACAATCTGCCAGCTCATATCACGACTCTTCAACAGTTTCACCACCTGGTTCAACTCACCGTGGCCCAGAAAAAGTCGTCTCTCAGCGGCAAAATCAAACAGCCTATCAACATCAACACGCTCACCATCGAACTTGCGAATATGTCTCCCCTATATCGTTGCCAACTGGGCAAAGCGCCTGGGGTTATCAAGATCAATCAAGGGTTTATGGGCGCAGAAGATGCTGTACTGCAAGCCCTGATTGATTCTATAGTGTTGGGGAAGTCGCCCCAAACCACCAGCATTTTCTATGAATACTCTGTATCAGAGGAGTTCGCTGAACTTCTATTGGCAATGGAGCTGATGGTGGAGGATCTAACGGATACTGCTCAAGGCAGTATCCATAATCTAGATCAGGTATTTGAGGCGGTTAATCAAACCTATTTCAAAAACACGATGTCTAAGCCCAAACTGTCCTGGAGTCGCACCTATAGCCAGCGCAAGTTTGGACATTATGAACCCAGTCGTGATCGGGTCGTCATGGGCCTCAATTTAGATGCAAAGCGGGTGCCGAGATATGTAGTTGAATTTGTGATGTACCACGAACTGCTCCATAAATTACATGGACATCGTCTTCAAAATGGGCGGTGGCTGGTGCATACCCCTGAATTTCGGGTTGATGAACGCAAGTTTAAGCAATATTCCCAGGCCGAGCAGCATCTTCGCGATCTGGCCAGAACTTCATAAATAACGTCAGCATCGCCGGTGGGCTATTATCTCAGCGACGATGCTGATGGGTTGGCCT
The DNA here is from genome assembly GCA_937941595.1 of uncultured Acaryochloris sp. Classification (GTDB taxonomy): domain Bacteria; phylum Cyanobacteriota; class Cyanobacteriia; order Thermosynechococcales; family Thermosynechococcaceae; genus Acaryochloris. Next base: position 1,428 of record CALDHF010000192.1, read on the forward strand.
AGAAACTTCGACTAAAGATCGGTTTCTTGGACTGCGGCTGTTCTGATTTAGGTGCAGTCAGTTGCAACCACCATTCCAGCAGCCTGGGAGCCAGACGATTTCCCCAGACTGCTAGATGGCTTTGCCAGCCCACTAAAATTTCGGGTGATTCCTTTTCCAAACTGGACACAAATACCTTCGCCACCTTCTCAGGTGTCATGGAAGCAACCCAGCGGAACCGTTGGGTATTTCGGGCCATATCAGTTTCCGTTAAGGACGGGAGTAGGGCAGTAACCTTAATGTTGTGAGCGGCCAACTCAGTTCGTAAGGCTTGGGTAAACCCTAAAATCGCGAACTTAGTGGCAGAATAGGTCGCCATGGTGGGTGCCCCGATTTTGCCCATGAGACTAGAAACATTGACAATGCGTCCCTCTTCCCGACTCGCCATCCGGCGAGCAATGCCGTGGGTCATGGAATAAATTCCCATCAGGTTTAGGGATAATTCTTCTTGGACTTTGGGGAGTTTGGTTTGCAAGAAAGGCGATTGATGGGCTACCCCGGCACAGTTCACTAATAAGTGAATGGGACCGTATTGCTTCCAAGTTTTTGCGATCGCAATATTCACTTCAACCGTTTGAGTTAAATCTAACGGCAACACAATCGCTTCAGATCCCATGGCTTCGATGTCAGCCGCAACCTCTAATAGCCGGGACTGATTGCGAGCCACAAGAATCACGCGATCGATGCCTTGCTGGCTTAACTCCAGAGCAATGGCCCGCCCAATTCCGCGGGAAGCACCTGTGATTAGAGCTGTTTTTCCTTGGATCTTCATGGGAATTCCTCCCGAGGTGAAGTGTGTGAACACAAAAGTAATTTTTAAAAGCGAGTCTTAATGAGGGGGTAAGCACAAATAAAGTCCGTGATTGCAGTACCTGGTTTATGTTCCAGGCACCTACCCCTAAATAGTCAAAATGCTGCTTGGATCGATGGGAGATGAGGTCATCTAAGTAGTCTGATGCTCAATTTATGAGAAAAATCTTTACAAATATACGTAAATACACTGATTGTTACTGACAATACCAATCAGATATCGAAAAAGTATTTTTGTAGTCAAAGTGTATTAAAAAACACAATTTACATAGCTTTCAGCCTTTTTTGTTGAGTGCATTAGTTAATGAAATTTGTATATGCACAACTTAGCAACGGATTCAATAAGTCGCAATATTTTTTATGCTTTTCTTAAATGAGAAATATTTCTACATATTTCTCTCATATTTAATTGCATGGTTAAATCCAGCTCATAAGGCTGTAACGAACTTGCCTAGAAGCTGCAACCTGATCCTGGCTCGGATCCAGCTCGACAATGATCCTGAGAATCCTGGATTCAACAGCTAGGATTCTGAATAGGGAAGTCTCGGTATTTAGGACAGAAGTTGTAACCCAGCGTACAAACCAGCAGCTAAGCCCATACTGATCGGCACCGTTATCACCCAGGCGCCCGCAATTTGCCGGAGGATATTGAATTGGATAGACTGACGCCCCTGGGTTAAACCAATACCAACTACCCCGCCAACCAATGCGTGGGTGGTCGATACGGGAAATCCCCAGCGTGAAGCCAGCAAGACAGTCATTGCCGCCCCCAATTCAGCACAGAAGCCACTACTGGGTTGGAGGGGGATAATCTGCTCCCCCACTGTAGACATCACTTTTTGGCCCGAAATGGCTAACCCCGCCACAATCCCTAGCCCACCTAAAACCATGATCCATAGGGGCACTACAGCGCCAGGATTAGGAATGGTTTGGGTTGTGTAAATGGCGACGATCACCACCACGGGGGCCACCGCATTGCCCACATCATTAGACCCGTGGGCAAAGGCGACGAAACAAGCACTACAGACTTGAAAGGTTGCCAGTTTGGCCTCAACGACTGACTGATTGCTGGTTGGATCGGGGTCAGGAGATGGGGATGGCCACTGGCGCCAGACCCAGAGGGTGAGCCCCAACGCTGCACTGCCTCCAAGGCCAATGACAAGATCTTGTTCTGGGAGGGGCCAATAGCCTTG
>CALDHF010000193.1 GCA_937941595.1 uncultured Acaryochloris sp.
CACATCTCAAATAGAATAGCCCAATATCCTTGCTAATCGATCATCTACCAAAATGTAGATTTATCTATTTCTTGATCCGTCAGTCAGTACAAGAATGCCAGCTTTCCTGATCATAGTAGTACTGACAAAGATACTTCTGGCATAGATTATTAGTAAAAAATAATTTCAAAAAATAAAAACTTCATTTCTTGCAGGTCCAGCTTGCATACACTCACAATGTAAAAACTACAGTCTAAGAACGCTGTCAAAGTTTGACAGTAAACCTCCTGCATAATTGGTTTGACGATATGTGATGGTGCGAACCCAAATATACAGGCAACATTGGCTCATAAAGTAAATCAGTCGCAGATCGTGAACTCAATATTGCAAGAGGTCTGGTATGCCCAGTCAAGGGACAAGATTCGGATCTACTATCGACGCTGCCATCGCCTTGGCGTGACACAAGCGCTAGTTTGGTTTACCAAACCCTCTAGAATATCCTTGACGATCAAAGGATGAACCGAGTGAAAAGAGTGCTAATGGTCTTGGGAGGTCTAGCCTCTTTATCCGTAGTGATGGTGGGGGGTGTGGTGGCTTGGAATTGGACCTTGATCAATCGCGCTCTCACCTATCCCGATGGACCCATCACAAATGTGGGTTGGTATACTCCCATGGAAACGATTTCGGGTACATCGGAGAAACCCATCCCAACAGCCAGCAGCCCTCAAATTTCGGCAGCGACTTTAGAGCAGATTGAGCGCTATGCCCGAGACCAAGAGTCATCGGCGCTGCTCGTGATGCATCAGGGCCAGATCGTGCTCGAAAAGTATTGGCGGGGGCATGATCCGGCGGCCTATACCAATTCCATGTCTCTGGCTAAAACGGTTTTATCCTTGCTGATCGGGATTGCGATCGCAGACGGAAACATTCAGTCTGAACTCGACCCCGTCGCCAAATACATTCCCGAATGGGCCAATGATGACCGGGCCAAAATCACGATTGAGGATTTGCTACGGATGCAGTCTGGCCTGCGAGATTATGAGGCCAGCGACGATCCGTTCTCTGATATTGTCCAAATGTACTTGGGCAAGGATGCCAAGGCAGCGGCTTTGAAGGTGCCAGCCCAAAACACACCAGGACAGCAATTTGAATATGTGAATGCCAATAGCCAAGTTTTGGGGGTAGTACTGGAACGGACCACGGGCAAGCGCTTTGGCGAATATCTGAACACCAAACTGTGGCAGCCCATTGGGGCACAGGAAGCCCAACTCTGGCTAGATCGACCAGACGGAAATGCCAAGCCGTTTTGCTGTATGTTTGTGCGATCGCAAGACTGGTTACGGGTCGGCCAACTGCTGCTCAACTCAGGCAAGATCCAGCAAACCCAAATCGTTCCTGCTGAGTGGATCGACAAGATGGTCACCCCCTCTGAAGTGGAACCTGTCTATGGATACCATATCTGGCTGAAAGCACGAACTCAAAAGGGTCCAGGCTACAAAAAAATGGCTTCAGAGTCGTTCTTGGCAGAAGACATGTTTTATTTAGATGGATTTGCACAACAGCGAGTGTATGTGATGCCCTCGCAAGCATTAGTGGTCGTTCGAGTGGGTGAAAAACCAAAGAATTGGGATGATGCATTCATTCCCAATACCTTAATTCGCGATCTCCAATTCGATAGTAAAAAACCTTCCTAAACCATGCCAGGACTATAGACAACGATCATAATTACACCCCTATTCAACTATCATTGCATAGAGTAGATCAACTACGACAACCCCTAACTACTCGTAACTTAAATTTCCTACCAGTACATACTCAATTCACCTGCCATCTCAGCTATACAGCCTACAATTTCGGTAGGCTGGACACCTGCCAACTTAGAAGTCTCACCAGTAATGCTGTCCTGCGCTTGATCAAGCAAGTTGATGAACCGTTGCGAATTACCCAGATGTTTTCGGGGATTCTACTACAGACTCAGAGCCCAAGAACTTCTTAAGACCAAACTTCAAGTTTCCTCTAGCCATAGACCAGACTAGAATCACTAGAAACTGTGATGACGTCAACATCTTGATATCTTGGTTGACAACCGCCAAAGCGGACACCAGCATCACAAAAACGAGATGTCGGACTAATCCCTTCGGGGCAACTTTGGCATCACCACCAGTTCGGTACATAAGATAGGCAAACCACCGATTGATGGCCTGAGCAATAATCAAGAATGCGCCATAAGGATTAATCGGTAAAAATAGCGATGGCCCAGCCAATCGACAGAGTTGCAATATAGGATGGAAAATCACTCTGTAGTTGAAAGCTGAGTAATTGTATACCCGAAAGAGCAATCGTGTAGCAACAAGCCAGATCATCCAGAAAACGAATTTTACCAGCAGATGATTATCTGAGAGAAGTGGACTAGAGCCAATATTTTCTGGCAATAATAATAAGCCCAGGAAGCTAAAGCTGACTGCCCATAACCATGCATTTCTTTCTAATGGAAAATCTTGAACCCTTTCAATATATTCAATCAGTTCTATATTTTTATGTTTGGATTCATATTTAAGCTCGTGTATATCATTTTCAAAATAACCCACCTCATAGATACACCAAAAAGATAATATCAAGAATAAAAGGGCAAAAATTAGTTGAATATTAAAAGCATTAAACAGAACATACGCAAGCAAGATAATTGAATAATCGTTAACAATAATTACATTTAGTAGATGGTTTTTATTCCCCCGTTTGGATTGATGCGTATAGACAAAAGGAATATAGACATCCTGTCCAGCCCTAAATCTCTGAGCTTGTGAATTCTCATAGAAAACAAACTGATTGACAATACCTTGTACATCCTGATCTTCCGGGTTATCAGAAATGAAGACGGACTGTTCCAACTCTTGAACTGTTAATATCTGCTTTAAATAAGCTCGTTTCCCTATTGCTCTAATCCCATCTTTGGTTGGCAACATTTGGGAACTTAAAACATGACTTACTTGAATATTGATCTGAGCTAGTAAAGGCTTAATGATAAAATCAAAGCCGTTACTAGCAATAATGACTTTGTCCCATTTTCTCGATGTAACTAGCTCTAAAATCTCTGAATTGAGATGCTCTTTTAATAAAGCTGCAATGCGGTTTTTGTATAATAGATATGACCAAGGGAAGCAGATAGAAACCACAATAACGCGAATGGCATCGCGATAGACAACCCTTTTGTCTTCGCCAGGAAACAGATTCCAGACTTTAAGCCAATCCAGTAGAGTCAATACTAGTACGCATAAAGTTCTAGGTTTTGCAGAATTCAGATACTCTTCTGTAGAATTGGATAAAAATAAAGTATGGTCAAAATCTAAAATTAGAATTTCATTGTCAGTCTTAATGTCCATGAAAATTATCTCAAACCCCAAACCTGCACTATTCTATAAACGCTAGCAGGTTTTTTGTTAACAAAGAAAAACATTAACTCTGTCATGGAATTTTCACTGCTGTGGTACTTTGCTTACTCTTAGAATGCCCCAGCACTTCATGAAACTTTCAGATCTGCTGTCTGTTGACGCCAAAAATTACTTCTTCGGAGTAATTGAAATGTTGACGTTAACAGCGCAAGACTCATCTCACCCTCAGCTATTTTAGGAGTAAGTATATAGTTGCAAGTAGGGTCAGCTTACAGTTGCCAGTTAGAAGAAAAATCGATGCATATCATCAACATTTTCTCGCAACTGGCTGCTCAACCTGAAGGTTTATTTTGGGACATTCTATGGTCAAAGGGCACACAGTCTGGGCTTATAAAATTACCGGAATTTCTCTCATCTGAGAAACATATCCAGATACGGACGAGGGTTTTATGTCCTAGAGGGAGAGTTGGAGAGCACACTGCTCAAGCATTGCGTTGCTTGAGTTTATTAAGGTGTTGATTGATTCTCCATTTCTTATCCCTAAGGAATTATGGCATAGATCTGCTGTACCTCGTAAAGCAACCTTTATCTCTCACCCCAAGAAGCACTCACCATTCTTAAGCAATGGCTAGCTTGATGTCAGTATTCAGTAGGATATGAAAAGATATTTGTCCTGAGACTCTTAATATGGCAAAACAGTTTATCCCCATCAATATTGCGGTGATGACCGTGTCTGATACGCGGACAGAAACAACAGATACTTCGGGAGAATTGTTGTGCGATCGCATCCACAAAGCCGGACATACCCTGGCCGCAAAAATCATTGTCCCCGACAACATCTACCAAATCCGAGCGGCTGCCTCTCGCTGGATTGCAGATGAAGCCGTCCAGGCCATCATCACTACCGGAGGAACCGGAGTCACGGGACGAGACGGCACGCCTGAGGCTATTCAGCCTTTACTTGATAAAGAAATTCAGGGGTTCGGCGAACTGTTTCGCATGATCTCCTATGAAGAGATTAAGACTTCAACTATTCAGTCTCGGGCGTTATCAGGCGTGGCCAATGGCACCTACCTGTTTTGTCTACCCGGTTCGTCCGGTGCTTGCCGAACAGGTTGGGATGCCTTAATCCAAGACCAATTGGATGTCCGTCACTCCCCCTGTAATTTAGCCGAGCTAATGCCGCGATTGCGAGAATAGTCAAAGCTTGGCAACGATTGCATCATTTTCGATTCTACTTCGGTATGATCAAAGCAATTCAGCTTATCCCTCTGTAATCCATTTTATTTATGGCTCCCACCGACCGATACCATCGCTTTATGCAAGCCTATCGAAACCTGGGACTGACGCCATTATTAGAACCTCAGGAAATTGCAGACTTTCGGGTGAGTTATGGGCAGCGGACGTTAGCCCGTTTAAAGCAAGAGGTACAAGCATCTGAGGCAGACGGTAAGGTCATCTTTACAGGACACCGGGGCTGTGGCAAATCAACGCTATTGCATGAGCTGAATATCTTGATGCAAAAACAGCAACACTTTGTTGTGTTGTTTTCCATTGCTGACATGGTGGAAATGTCGGACGTTAACCACGTTAATATTCTCTATGCCATTGCATTGACACTGCTGAGTAAGGCCTCTAAACGCGGTGTCGCTATTCCTGATGCCACCAAAAAGCAGCTACTCAACTGGTTTACGACGACAAAAAGCGCAACTTACACTGATCAACTCCAGCAGGAAATGGGAGCAGGTGCAGATCTCTGGGGCTTTTTATCGGCAAAGCTCAAAAAAGAAGATACATTCCGCAACGAAATCAAGGTGACCTATGAGCGTCGGGTATCAGAATTATCCGATACGATTGACCGAATTGCGGCGGCGATTCAGACAGTTACCCAGAAAGAAGTCTTGGTGATTATTGATGATCTAGACAAGCTGGATCTGTCCGTTGTGGAATCCATTTATCGCGACAATATCAATGCCCTGTTCTCGCCGAATATTCGCATCGTGTTCACCATTCCCATCTCGGTGGTGAGAGAACCCAAGCTGCTGGCAACCTTGCAATCTTTCTGTCAGATTATTTTGCTATCGGTCACCAAATTTTATCCCCAAGATCAAGCCCATCAAGTCAATGGCAAAGCCATTGAAGAGAACGTGGAGATCTTGCAGGAAATCTTAGAGAAGCGCATTCCCCATGATTTGATTGACCCTAATGTGATGCGAGTATTGGTGTTGTTAAGTGGTGGCGTATTACGGGAATTGATTCGCTTAGGACAAGAATGCTGCCGTGAATGTATGTTGGAGCTGGATATAAACCCCGATCAGTCTGATTTAGTGATTAATGCCGATATTTTAGCGGCAGCAGTTAAAACCTTACGGAATCAGTTTGCTCGCAGTTTAGGGAGCCAACTCTATGAATTGCTGGTCAAAATTTATGCAGACTTTACGCCCCCGGATGCCCAAAGTCCAGAGTTCTTAGAATTACTCCATGGTCTTTATGTTTTGGAATATGAGAACGATGATTTGTGGTACGACCTACATCCGTTGGTAACAGATTTGTTGCGGCGTAAGCAGTTATTGATGTCTCCTACCTAAGTGCCATCATGGTGATTCAGGCAGAGCTAAGCCCTCTCAATCAGCGTGAATTAGGTAAACTCGTGGTCTCGATCCGAGCCAATGCCCATCACCTCGATTTATTTTTGGCAATTTGTGATGATCGTGACCTTCGAGATCTGCTGATCCAGCAATATGAAACGACCCTTGCTAATGAAGGATTTACGCCTTATCGAATTGGCCTGAATCCAAAGGTACCTAGTCTCAAAGCGACTCTGGATGAGTTCGTCAAATATAACCCTGCGTTGCCATCAAATGCGATAGTGACGGTTTTGGGTAGTTCGAGTTTGTTCGGGGTCCGTCTGACAGAGGATAAATCTGAACAGGAAAAGTTCTTTTTCTCTTTGCAATGGACTCGGGAAGCCCTACGGGAGTTTAAGTTTCCGGTCGTGATCTGGTTGTCCGACCCTGTGGCAACAGGCTTATCACAGCAAGCCCCGGATTTTTGGAGTTGGCGCAGTGGCGTTTTTGAGTTTGAAGCTCAACAACAGGGAGCTGAGCAATCTTCCTCACCCATGCAATCGGAAAATTACGTTTCCAATGGACTGGAGCCAGGCGAACTGGCAACCTTAGCCCATACGGTTACAGACTTAAAACAACAGATTGCTGAGCTACATCACCTAAATCCACAGTCTCCCCTGTTAACGACACTGTATAGCGAACTAGGGGATGCCTATAGTCAGCAATCTGCTTATGATTCTGCACTATCTGCTTATAAGAAAGCACTTGAACAAGCTGGCAACAGTAAGAATCAGTCAAAACAATCGGATATTTTTTGCAGCTTAGGAGATACCCTCTTAAATTGTCGACGCTATGAGCAAGCCCGAGCTTATTACCAGCAGGCACTCGATATCACGACTGAAACCAATAATCGTAATAGGCAAGCGAGGGTCTATCACCAGCTCGGAATGATTGCCCAACAGCTACGAGAGTATGAGCAAGCACAAGCTTATTACCAGCAATCGCTTGGTATCAATATTGAAACCAACAATCGAAATGGACAAGCGAGGATCTATCACCAGCTCGGAATGGTTGCCCAACAGCTACGAGAGCATGAGCAAGCACAAGCTTATTACCAGCAATCGCTTGGTATCAATATTGAAACCAACAATCGAAATGGACAAGCGAGG
>CALDHF010000194.1 GCA_937941595.1 uncultured Acaryochloris sp.
TGGACAGCATTTGCCACTTCACAATTTGGGTTTGCTGCCATTGATGTATTCAAAGACAAGCTGAGCATTCAAGGCATTGATGTTGAAGGTAACTGCTTTGATCAAGGAACAGTGTTGCGAGAAGAGACCCCTTTCCTGTAAATCAAGTGGATTAGGCCTCTATTAGCTACCAGAAATCGCTTGGCGTGCACCAGCACTATGGAGAGTGTTCATACAGAGGGAGTTGCACAGACAAACAACTCCCTTGTGTCCATTCACTGTCCACAGCGATGTTTCCCTGATGAAGTTGGACAATACGACGAGCAATGGCTAGCCCTAGGCCACATCCTTCTATCTGATACGACCGGGAAGTATCCGCTTGCCAAAATCTGTCAAAGATTTTCTCCCTGTGCTCCGCTTTAATCCCAATGCCCGTGTCTTGAACTTGAATCAGGATGGATGGTCCTACTCTGGTACTTCTGATTGTTACTGTTCCTCCATCTGGGGTGTATCGCAAAGCATTATCCAGCAGGTTGGCAAACACTTGTCGAAGCTGATCCTCATGGCCCAAGACCCAAGTGGGTTCTGCTAATTGAGTGGTCAGAGTAATGCCTTGGGCTTGCGCTTGGTGTTGGTAATGCTGACTCAGCTCCTCTAAGGTGTGCAGCAGGTTAGTAGGAGTTTGATGCTGTTCTAAAGACGGGTCGAGTCGGGCTAATTGCAGCAGTGATGCTGTTAAGGCAGTCATCTGATCTGCTGCACTCAGGATGGCATGAAATTTCTCAGCATCGGTCGGTCGCATCCCTTCGGGATATTTCTGCGCTACGGTTGCATTGGTTTTTATCGCAGTCAGAGGGCTACGCAGCTCATGGGAGGCATCGGCTGTAAATTGCTGGAGTTGGCGCATACTCTGCTCAATGGGACGCATGGCTTTGAGGGTTAACCAGGTTCCTCCGATCCCACTCAGGACAATCGCTAGGATAGCTCCACCTCCTAAGCCCCAATCGAGTTGTTTGAGGGTTTGGTTGACTGCCTCTAAGGATTCATTGGCACGGACAAAGCCAATTAACTGCCCAGTATTGGAGTCTTTAACTGGCACAGTGATGGATTGGAGGTTAGCGTGAGTCTGAAGACGGACGAGTTGTTGGGGGTCCAAAGGCAAATTAGAGACGGGCTGGCCTTGGGTTCCAACTAACTGGCCCGCAGGGTCATACCATTGCAGGGATTGAAAGTCACGCACTAGATCTTCTTGATCTATTTCCAGACGACCGTCTTCAATTTCGAGTTCTAAGCTGCCTGCTTTCACTAAATTTTGCAGTCTTTGACTGACCTGATGGTGCAGGGTATAGGCGAAGGTGGTACGGATTGCGATCGCAAACACAATCATAATCCCAGCCAAAACCATCAAATAGGATCCTAAGAGCTGTAATCGCACTTTTCGAAACAACGCATCACCTCTAGGAATGAAGAAGCGGATTTAACCGATAGCCCACACCATAAATCGTTTCAATCAGCTGATCAGACCCTCCAGCTACTTTTAATTTACAGCGCAGGTTACTAATGTGCGTTTTAACAGTCCCTTCGCTAGAGGTGCGATCCAGTTCCCATAATCGATCTAGCAACATAGCGCGAGGAAAGACTTGCCCCGGATGCTGAAGCAAATGTTCTAGCAGAATATATTCTTTGGGAGTCAAATCTAGCAAGGTCTGATCATAGCGAGCATGATGCCGGCTCGGATCGAGTTGCAAAGCACCATGTTCAAGTATGGAAGGCTGAATCTGAGGGGGACGACGACATAACGCGCGGATGCGAGCAGCCAGTTCCTCTAACTCAAACGGTTTGACCATATAGTCATCGGCACCAGCATCTAAGCCAATCACTTTATCGGTCAAGGTATCCTTGGCCGTTAGCATCAATACAAAACCGCTGTACCCTGAACGACGCAGTTGCTGACATAAACTAATCCCATCCAAACGCGGCAACATGATATCCAACAAAATCAGCTCATAGTCAGTCGTTTGCGCATAGTGCCAGCCGAGTTCACCATCTGCCGCCAAATCAACAATGTAATGCTGATGACGTAAATCTTCGGCTAAAGGCTTGGCAATCCGGTCATCATCCTCAACAAGCAGAATTCTCATGTCCTGGTTCCCTCTGGATGTTTATGAGTCGTTTTTATCTCCCTATTTGTGATCATGTCTGACTCATTCTTTGCTGCTCTTAATCCATTGGGGTGAGCGAGCAACACAACTTGGCTGGGTATAGCCTGTGGGATGTGGAGTTGTTCGAACCCTTTTCTAATCACTGCTCTGAGATTGACTAAAAGCGTGGCTCGTTTGAGTTGACTCATTTTGTCAAGGACATCATATTGATTAACCACTTGCCACCCCCAAGTTTGGAAAAACGCAGGCCCTTGATGTGGAGCAAATTTAAAGGCAGGCTTTCCATCCGTAAGGTACTGATCATAAAGGGTATGACTGTATTGCTTTTGCCAACCTCTTAATGCGGCAGGTGACGCTAATTCTAATATCCACCGACCGATACAGTGCTGTTGACTCAAATCCAAAGCAAGCCTAGCAACTTGGGTCTCAGTCCAATACCCTAAGAGCCCTTCGGTGATGACAAGAACGGGTTTTGATAGTTGATTGATGATAGTGAATAGAGATGTTCTTAACGTTGAGTCTGCTAAATTCCCCTTGATTCGCTTGAGGGTACATTGAGGTTTGACTCCAAGGAGTTTTTGGTGTTTGTACTCTAGAATTTCAGGCAGATCGACTTCTAACCAAATTAAAGAAGATGGAAGTTGCAACCGATAAGGACGGGTATCCAGACCTGCCCCTAAGTTAATTACAAGACCAATTTTGTTACGAGAAATTTGCTCTTGAATGAGTTTATCAATCAGATGCGTTCGAATAGCAATCACATCCGAAAACTTTTGGGAATGTCCCAATAGGGTCTGAAAAAGTTGTCCTTGCCCCCCTGCTAGCTGCCGTGCCCAAGGATCCTGAATGAGCGCGTCACTTCGCTCTGATTCCAATGCTCTATACAAGGCCACTAGGTAGGCGGATTCTGCAAGCTTGCTCATTGCAAACATGTCATCAGGCAAAAAGAAACAGCCTTTACCGTAGGCAGTGAATGTCAAGAACTCGACAAGAAGCGTTTTTGCTTTCTCAATGGTGAGTAAACAGAGCTTGTATTAAAGGCTGAATTCTTCTTCTGCCTCTATATATTGATGAAATCTATATCTGAAAAGAAGTTCAGAAGATATCAAAGGTCATTGGAATGACTCAGAATCATAAAATCATAGATCTTCAAACGTGCCGCTATGCACCTATTCTGAGACCATCTTGCATGTTTTTACATGTATTTCGGCATGATCCCGTTTACGGATGATGAAGATATTAACTCGAAAAATTTTGGGTACCCTAACCGTCAAGCGAGAAACAGAGGCATCTTTGCAAAGCCAATTTCCTCAACCGTCAAGTTAGGGTGCATTCATGTCTACTATCCAGTCTCAGCAGGAAGGTTCTACCCTGGTTACCGCTGCCAAAATTTTGGTGGTAGAAGATGAAGGGCTGATTGCCCTGGATATCGAAAATCACCTGCTGGCGTTGGGATATCAGGTGGCAGGAATTGCGGAAACGGGAGCCAAGGCGATTCGACTGGCTCTGGAATCGGAGCCAGATTTAGTCTTAATGGATATTCGCCTCAAAGGAGATATGGATGGGATTGAGGCCGCAGCTAGTATTACATCTCAACTGGATATTCCCATTATTTTCCTGACCGCCTTTGCCGATCCGCAAACCCTTGACAGGGCCAAACTGATCTCACCCTTTGGCTATATCCGCAAACCCTTTGAAGCGATTGACCTTCACACTAATATTGAAATTGCCCTCCATAAACATCGCTCTGAGCTAGAAGTCAAACAACAGAGAACTTGGCTGAACACTATTTTGGAAAATATTAGAGATGCTGTGGTGGGAAACGATAATCATGGATCGGTGAACTATATGGATCAGGTGGCTGAGTCCATTACCCAATGGCAAAAAGTGGATGCCCTCAACACAGACGTCAAAGGTCAAGTAACCTTTGCATCTATGAATGACGATATCCCACTGGATAATTTAGCCAAAATGTCGGTCCAGGATCTCTCTAAATGTATAGAAGCTGGGTTAAGCGCAAATGCCCATTCAATTACGCAAACAGGCTTAGCTCTAATGGAAATTCATCGGCGAGGAGAATATCCAACAACTTTTGAAGCATTCGTCACAGATCAATTTTCGTTAACTCGTTCCAGGGCCTATCAACTGATGCATGCTGCTGACATTATTGCCGACTTAGCTGGCGTTTTTGATCCTAATCAATTGCCTCGCTCTGAGTCTGCGGTTCGTCCCATGATTAATCTGACCAAACATCAGCGGATCGAAGTATGGCGACGTGCTTTAGGAGACCAGTGTAGCTTCCCTGGTTTTGGCACTGTAAAGGCGGTCGTAGACCAGATATAAACCTCACAACTTAGAGTGAAGCTTAACCAAAACGACTGATCCCTTGCCTACAGTGAACGAAGAGGAATGCGGCTAGTGAGATGAAGAGAGACTATAGGTTCTGCTGTCGCACTGTATCTCGAGTCGGTTTAGGTAAAGTTGGTGCAGCTGGGTCGTGGCTTAAGGCGATGTGTCGGTGGTTCCAGTCAGCCCCTTTTAAAGTGATTTGGCTCAAATCAACTTGCTTGAAAATCGTACCCATTAATAGGGCATAGCTTAGATCGGCCCCGGCTAAATTTGCGCCTGTCAGATCGGCACCATTCAGATTTGCGCCCGTAAAATTAATATCCCGGAGATCGGCATATCGCAGATCGGCCCCGGCTAGATTCGCTCCGGCACAATTGGCTCCTTGTACGTTTGCGACTCTTAAATCTGCTTTGGCTAACATTGCTTGCTGCAGGTTGGCCTGTTTCAGGGTTGCTCGAATAAGCTTAGTTTGACTGAGGTTAGCAACCTCCAGATTGGCTTGAGATAAGTCCGTCCGCCAGAGTAATCCTTGAGACAGGTTGGCGCCTCGGAAGTTGCTGTCTTGCAACTGGGTCAAACTGATGTTGACCTGTGCTAAATTCGCTTGTTCAAAATTGCTGTGATTGAGGCATAGCTCGTAGAGACTATCGCCGAGCAGAATGGTAGAACTAAAGTCTCGAATACCTGCCGTATACTGCTCAATTAATGTGTAGGAGTTGATTTCAACTAACATAGCTTTTGGGCCTAAGGACGGAGCTTTAGCTAACTCGCCCAAGCCCGATTCAGAAATAGACCTTCACCTACAATCAGCAGGTAAAGGTCTCATTGCGCAGTTCATTAATTAGACGCCAGTAAAGATTTGAATGAAGTTGACGTTAGTGGCGAGTTCCATAAGCAGGATGGAAGTGAAGCCAACCATGGCTAGACGTCCGCTGATTCTTTCAGCATTTTTATTGAAGCCAAATACAGGCTCTTCTATGGCAGAAGTTTTAGGCTCTACGGCAAAGCTGTTGACGTGACCGCGATCGTCTGAGGTATATCCGCTAGATGTCATGGGTAGTACTCCGTAATGGGTTTAAGTTGTTTGCTTATGTAAATAAATGTAACACAACTATTATGAAGTGTAAAGAAAGATTTCTTTTGATCATGGATGTGCAGCCACCTTAAAAACCCACAACCTTTTCTTAGAAAGAGTTATAGGTGTTGAGAAATTAATATTGTTTTTGTAACGATTGATCGATTCCCCTGGCTCCGACCCTAAATTATTCCAGAGCAACCCCGACATTCTGGAGGACGTTCATTGGACCAACGGCGCGCAAGTGTTCTAGTTCTGAGGCATTTCGCACTAATAAGGACCCTGCGAAGCCTAAAGAATTGATGGCAATCCCTTCGAAACTGGGTTGCGATCGCAAAATCAGCATCATCCAGTCCCGTGTGACCAACAGGTTGTAAGCCCCCGTAGCCCGAGGGCTATCGGGTTGAAACGGTAAACCAATCACCGCCAACAGCATGTGATAGGTCTCTAATAGCAACGAGGCCCTCTCTGGGATAGGGATTGACTTATCTAGGGATAGCGGGGCAATCCCATGGACAAACGGTAAATCCTGACTTTGGCCGATGTCTTGAATAGAAGCAGCAGCGATCAGAGGCGAGATAGGCAAATCTTCTTGTTCTGGAATAAACGGTAACGGCACCATCTGTAGATGTTTATGGGTCTGACTCGCACCCGCCGCATGACCACCGTTATAGAAAGCTAGCCCGTTGATTTCAGCTAAGACGATGGCCAACGCCAAAAAATCTGCTGCCTCTAACCAAGTCTCTTGATGGACAAATTCTCGAGTCACCATCAACAGGTGATGATCGACCACATTAAACTTATTCAACAACGCCAAATGCGTCTCTGATAAATCGGCGATAAAAAGATCCGGCTCGTAGGGTAAAAACGGATTGAAGTTTTTGGGTTTAGGCGTTTTTTTCGCTTTCGCTTTGCGCTCCAGGTTGGCCACCACCCGCACTATAAAATCGAGTTTACCGTCTGTCACAATTTCATAGTCCGTGGCCAGAGGTTGCAGCGCCCCGCAGGCTAAAGCGTGTTGGGTACGAGCAACTAGCTGGGGGTATAAGGTGCCAGGCACTAGTCGTGGGTCATTGATCATGGGTTGTGGGTGATGGGTGAATCAGGTTGACTAAGGCTCACTACAGTTCTGTTGACCCGAATCATTTTTGAATGGTCAGCCCGTAGGTTATGCCTTTAGATATAGGCAACTCCATATCAACAAGCTAAACTAATATTTAAACCGATTATGTTAGCTGAAATAAGTTCATGCTCAAGCTTTCTACTTTAGATTGGCCACGCATGGCAATCACCGCAGTGCAAACTCCCGCTACCCGCTCTACGGACAAGCAGGCGCAAAAGACTGCACGCAAGCCTTATCCAAACTTTAAGGTGATTGTTGTCAATGATGATGTCAATACCTTTGAGCATGTCACCAAGACATTAATGACTTATATTCCCCAAATGACCTCCACTCGGGCGTTAGAATTAACCAACCAAATTCACTTCGAGGGCCAGGCTATCGTTTGGGTCGGCCCCCAAGAGCAGGCCGAACTCTATCATATGCAGTTGCAGCGAGCGGGCTTAACCATGGCTCCCCTTGAGGCTGCCTAGGAGATGCCTGCAAACAAAGGTCGGTTAGTTTTAAATCATTCCAGTCATGTTCCGGGCTTGCTAGCCATTTTAGGGAAATTGGTCCAATATCCTGGGATTCAAACCGTGACTCCTGGCGTCATTGGTCGGGTTAGAGGTCATGCCCCCCATCTTAGAGTCAAAATTTCCGTGCCCATTCGAGGGGGGTATAAATTGCTAGCCCGCTCTGGCAAAACGGTCCAAGAAGTCTTTGTCGTCACTCCCTTGAGTCAAGAGGCATTGTCGAAGCTGATTGCGAAAGTGTGTTAGACCGTCGCCAGCAAGAAGGCAAGGCCAATTTTACAGTGGGCTCAGCATTTTTCCGGCCCAGCAGTCGGCCTGCTCGGGATTTAGGGGTATTGGCTGCCGCCGTCTACAAACAGACCACTGGACACTTACAGGTGCTGGATGTGATGACGGGATGTGGGGTGCGATCGCAACGCTATGCCCTGGAAAGCAACGCTGACTGGATCTGGGCCAATGATGCCAACCCGGACATGGCCCCTATCCTTGAAGACAACTTAAGTTGTGACTTTATACCTATAAATCGCGACTTTATACCTAATCGATATCAGATCACGTATCACTCGGCGGATCGCCTGTTTCACGAGTGCTATCAATCCCAAACCACCTTTGATTTAATCGATTTAGATAGTTTTGGCCTGCCCTCCGCGTTTCTGAAAGGCTGCTTGCAAACCGTCAAACCCGGCGGGTTACTCTACATCACGGCCACGGATAGTCGGACTTTAGCAGGACATAATCCGGACCATAGTCTGCGACAGTTAGGCGCTTGGGCGAGATCGCATCCTGCGGCCCATGAACAAGGACTGCGACTTCTGATCGGTCACTGCTGGCAACAGGCCCAGCAGTTGGGGTTAGATATTCAACCCATTTTTTCTTATTTTCAAGGTCAGATTTACCGGATTATGGTGCAGGTAACGCCATCCCTAACTCCAATCCCTCTGGGCTTCTTGGGGTATTGTCACCACTGTGGCCACTATCAAACTGTCAATTGGCAACAGTTGAGTCGGGCGATCTGTCCTGATCAGGGTCCCCCCCTGACGTTAAGTGGGCCGATGTGGTTAGGGCCATTGCACCATCCAGAGTGGTTAGGACATATGCAACACCTAGCCCAGGAGTGGGGATGGGCAGACCGCATACAGCTTTTGCAAATAATGATAGACGAGGCTCTGATGCCCCCCTATTTCTTCCCCGTATCGGAACTGGGTCGCCGGGGAAAGATGGATATACCTAAACGCGATCTCATCATCAATCAGCTGCAGCAGCAAGGCTATCAAGCCAGCCGCACGCACATCAATGCCCAAGCCTTTAAGACCAACGTCTCCATGGGGCATGCATTGGAAATTGCAATAGCTCTGTGAACAAAGGCTGCTTAAATTAAAAGACGAAAAACGCTGAAATAGTGAACCAAAAAGCAAAAATTCTGGAGTCAGGGAAGTAATAACAGAACTGGGCAGCAGATCCCCCCACCCAGTTTGGTACATGGAAACATCAATAATTTATAGCTTTTTCAGCATGTATCAATAGAACTAAAATTATTGGGTTTTTATTGAGAGTTCATAAGCTGTAAGTCATATTTTCTGATTAAATATTCTCAATAATTCAAGCGACAAAATTAATTGAAGATGAGCTGCAAAATTTTTATTTTTCCTTGAGGAGTTCCCATTTTTCGTTGCGTAAATCGTTACGGTGGGATTATTCCAGTGCTCTGGTGCACTATTTATTTTTCTTTAGGTAGAACTAAATTCAAGGAGACCTTCAATACTTCTTATATTTTTTCTAACGCATCCGAGCATTTGATTAAAAGTCTTGGTAATATACCTGTTAATACTTTTAAAAATTTATAACAAAGCAGTTACGGATCTATTGCATCACGACAGATTTGCCGTCTATATTACGGAAATTTAATCATGAATAATCAAAAATCACCGTCTTCTACAATTGTTAATGATAATAAGAGTTTCTCATCGGTATTTTTAGTAATAGGTATCATAGTCTTCTGGTTTGGTTTGATAGCAATCGCGATAGCTGAACTTGTTTATTCATCCTCATCTTGCTCTAGTAATATGGTGGGAGGATCCTTTGATATTTTGCGACTGGCATGTCGTCCATAATTTTAATGCCTGAGATTATCTTTTCAAGGTTAACGTTTAATCTTTGAAACTGATTGTCTTGAGTCTCTTAACAGCAAATTTTGAAAGATGTCAGTGTCAGATCTGAACCGACCGGATCTCAACTCAGAATGTTTGGCACATTCAATTCTTTGAATGGCTAGTTCCTGATCAAAGAAGATTTCATGAAATAGCCAATAATATTGAGGATAAGGATCAAAAAAGGCTAGATCTGATACCTTCAATGCAAAAGCTATTGATAGATTGACCCTTGAAGGTTGTGCTTCAGGGGTTTTTTCTAGGTTAGAGCAAGCAAGAAGAATTGAAATATGTGTCGTTATTCAGATGCCCTGCAACATTGCCATAGTTGTAGTTAATATGTGGTGAATAGGGTTATTTGTTCAACGCATCTATCTATGACGGATGCAGAAGGTGTGTATCACTGTGATGATCATTTTTTTTCCAATCAAGTGATGCATTTCGCCAGATTTATTTATCTTCGAGAATTTGATCAATATCGCAATGAGTGCACCCCAGCAGCGTGATCAGGTATCCCGTCTCGCGAAACACAATCCAGATGCGGCCTTGGTAATTGCTCGCAAAATATCAGAGCCTTGGTTCCAGGCTCAGGCCCTCTCCCATGTGGCACGTCATACCAAGAATAATCCTTTGGCGATTGCCCAAGAAGCTCGAGTAGCTGCCCAGTCTTGTGACGATGCATATAAATCAATAGCAGTTCGGGCTTGGGAAATTGCTGCCCTGGCAGAACGCCAAGAAACAAAGGCAGCCTGCACAGCGTTCGTCACAGCCGTCAAACAGTCAGACACAATCACACCGATGAGTTCTCGATCAGAAGCTTTGATTTTATTGTTGCAGTCCGCAATCCATATTGGTACGCAAGAGATGTCAAGGGCTGCGAAAGCGTTAATTACTGTTGCTAACTCTGATTCTCATTGGCGTTGCCAGAGGGCTGTCAAAAATGCAGTTGCAATCATTGCGAAGGCCGATGCAGATTCTGCGAGAAAACTGGCCATCACCATCACCGACGAGAAAGTCAGGACAGCATGCGAACAGTCAATCCGTGCAGGGGGCATGGACGCCCGCCCATTTTTTTGGTAGTCCAATGTTGTATGAATGGGCGTGTTAGCGGCCAACAGGTCTGGGTTAAAGAGTGGTAGAAACTGCTTCTCAACCCCACGCCTGATTTAGCATGGCCGTCTTTATTGCAGCGAGAGCATCAGCAGTAATTTCTTTGCTCTAATGCTAGGTATATTGGATTTGCTGACTGTACTTTATATTTTTGAAATCCGCTTATTAGGTTTTTAAAAACCTAGATTGTGCTTGTATCTTCTGAAGAACACCAGCTTTCAGGAGCGGTTTGAGCCCAAGATTTTTCTTGAAAGATATGGGCAGTGAGATGGATAACGGACAGGAGCAGGGCTGCGATCGCAAGGATGTAGCTGTGCAAGGTATACATATGCTGTAGCGTCAGGGTATTGATGGCACTCCCGCCAGCCAGTACCTCCCGTAGAAATGAGCCTGCAGGTAAGGAACCAATAATGCTGAGCTCAATCTTGAATCGCCAGAAACCAGTCTGGTCCCAATTGAGAATGATTGCAGTCCAGCTCAGACCAATTGTGGCTAAGGCTAGGCAAATACCGCTAATCCAGGCGGTTAACCAAGATCGCATAAACTGTCGTCCCAAAAACATGACGACAATTTGGACTAAGGCGAGAATAATCAGGCCATTCCCGGCAATGTTGTGCAGGCTAAGGATGAGATTGCCATTGGTGATTTGATATGCGATCGCATGCAACGATGCATGAGCGCCCACCGCTGTGGGCTGATAGTAGAACGCCAGCATGACGCCTGTGATTGCGGCTAGACCACATAGGGTTAGTTCCGCCACGGCTAAGAGCGTTGCGATTCTTTGCAGGATAAAATGGGTGCGTTTAATTTGCAGGGATTGCGTTGTAAGTGCTCCCTGCTCCAATACAGGAACTGCAGCTCTTTTACTTTGCCGTTTAGATACCTGGTGTAGGCTTTGAACCAGGGCCTGTCGTCCAGCCATGGCTGCAACATAGAGGCCAAAATACAGCAATCGCCATCGAAATATCAGGCTGGCTAGTCCCTGGGAATATCGCTGTTGTAGTTCTTCCCGAGAAGAGACAATGGCTCTCAACCAGTCCTGATACTCTTGCCATACCTGTGGAAACCGACGAGCAAATTGTCCTGTTCTTTCCGCCAGCTCTATGTCCTTCTCATTCATGTTATGCCCCTTCTGTTTCAGGTCTCCAGGCTGCTACCCCAGCTAGTAGCTCTTGTTTGATCTCTAATGCTCTAATGCCTGCTGCAGTAATACGGTAGTATTTCCGTCTTGCCCCACTATGGGCTTCTGGTGGCTCATCTCCCCATTCTGACTGGACGAGTCCTTTTTTCTCTAACTTCTTCAAATTGGGATAGAGGGAATTGAAACCAATCTGCTTTCCTCCATTACTTTCAATCGCAGCCAGAATCTCAAGACCATAGCGTCGGTGTAATCGTAAGGCCGCTAAGATAACCTCCTGATTGGGCGTCAAACGCAAGTTTGATTCTGACATTTTAGAGTAAATATTTTACATATATTTGAATATAACACTATATCCAATTAATAGATATATGATTCTACAAGGTAGGTGAGCATTTCTCTTATCCTCTTTAGGAAGTCTATTCAGCAGATTCTTGAGGGGGAGGGGAAAGAAGAGAAGGAGTAATAACTAGAATTTATGAGTTTCCCGATTTATTTGCCATGGTCTAAGCAAAAAGGAAGTGCTAACTGCTCCAGACTCTTGAGGGAGAGTGCTAGGGTTCTGCAAACCCTCTTCAAGGTTAGCTAAAACATGATTACAGCCTGTACTCATAAGTACTGCGATCAATAAGAAAAGTCTCTTGTAGTAAATTCGTTGACAGCATTCATTGCCCCGTAAACCCCGTCATTAAGTACCTAGTTTTATAAATTGATTGATTGACTGAGCTATTCTGTAATGCTTAGTTCTCGAGCCTGATATTTCAAGAGGAAGTGGTTTATCTGAAATAAATCTCAACTGGGTTGTATAGATGACATCCCCATCACTCTTTTCCTCAGACACTGTTGCCTCTATGATTTCATGAAGTGGGTATTTAATGATTTCTGAGTTTAAAATATTTCCTTTTTTAAGATATAGTTGACCCGAATGTTTGTCAAAAACGCAAATATTTAGGATTTTAGCTGCAAAAAAAGAATATACAAAATAACTGCCAAATAAAGTAAAAGAAACTCCAAAAGAGATAACAAACCACCGATCGTCCTGTTGAACTTTTAATGAAACTTGATCAGGGTTTTGAAGAAAGGCATTAATTCTGTTTAATGTTTTGCGTTTCTGCATATATGTTGAGAGATGTGCACCCGGAAACGGAATCCTATCTTGATTAGTTATCAAAATAATTTGGTGTTCATCTCCATCTTCTCCACGAGTCGTATCCATCTGGGCATTTTGTAAGTGTCCAGATGGAAGAGGCTTAACAGATTTTGTGAATAAGCGGGAGGTAATTAGCTTGCATGTCGCTTGAGGCTGTTTGATACGTTCACAGGTTAGTGTGGATATTGCGCTTGCATCAAATGAGACTCCAATCCCAACCCACAAGCAACCGATACCTAGTCCCCCCATCACAAAACGTTTTCCAAGAGTATTTTCTTCCTGGAGCTTCAATATTGTGGAAGTTTTCTCAATAATTCGCATCAATCGTACCTTCCCAATACTTCTTTATGTCCAAAGTACCCTCAAAAATTGATTACATGACGTGGAATATGACTTTAATCAACAAGGGGAAGCGTAAATAATCTATAGCTATTTAACGAATCATGTTGCGCCTATCAATGCAGTTGCGACAGATTTTGGCTACCTATCTGCCCATTCATTGCTCTCAACTAATCCTCGAATTTGCAACACATTGTGGGATCCATTATGAGTCTGCTGCATTTTCTTCATGCGTTTATATCGGTCATTAATAATTACTGGACTGGTGTCACTTAGATCCTGTTGATTGTGCTCTTGATGATTCACCAGATAGTTATACAACTTTTTCAGTTTTGAGCATTTCTTGAAATCTGAAATATTGGTCATCAATAATTCTAATTTCTGCAACGCCTCATCCGATTTGCCATGCCACCCCGCCAAGGTCTCTCAGCCACCTTCCAATTCCCCGTGCTTCGGACTCCACCACCGTCCCTTGCTGTGAAAATAAACGGCATCCTTGTGCTTTTTCTCAGATCTTGCCTTTGGGTCTGAGCATCTGAGCATTTGCTTAGGCTCACCACCCTTCTGATACTTGTAAATTTCCAGCTTCGCTTTACAGACTGGACAGGGATAATCCGTCAGTTCTGTTGGGATAGCAGGTTGGTCAGATTTAGCCTGGGGCAGTTGCCATTTGCTGTCTCGGTCTGACCAAAACATCACCAGACCCCGGCCATCATCAGAGGTGCAGCCCTCCTCGCACTTGAGGAAATACTTCTTTTTGACTTTCTGGCTAGGCACCTTACCCATGGATTTGCTGCAATGAGGACATTTGGTTCTAGATTTCTGTAATACCTTCCCCCCATAGTTGCCGTTAGCGGTGGGTTCCGGTAAACCTTGC
>CALDHF010000195.1 GCA_937941595.1 uncultured Acaryochloris sp.
TGATTTAAACAATATATAACGATGTATTAATCCTTGCTTTATCAATTGTCGTTAAACTCTAAGCAATAAAAAAAATTCCACTAAAAGTATTTTCAATGTCTTCATTACACTATTTTTGTGGTGAGCGAGTAATACATATAGATGCAAAAATGAATAGAGTGAGTTACTTAAAGTATTTAGTCTAAGGATGCAAGCTCATAAAACTAAGGAATCTGTCTACATATTAATCCCCGTCCATAATCGTCGAGAGACAACACTTACTTGCCTAGAATATTTACATAAAACAGGTGTACTCCAGCAATACTATGTCGTTGTCATTGATGACGGTTCAACCGATGGAACAACAGATATTGTTCTTCAACAATACCCAGATACCCTGATAGTTTCAGGTAATGGGGATCTGTGGTGGACGGGGGCCATAGCCCTGGGGATGGAATATGCCGCTGAGCTAAATGCTGAGTACTTTATCTGGCTCAATGATGATTGTTTACCTACAAAAGATGCACTGTTCCAGATGGTGAGTTATATGCGTAACCATCCTCGTACTATTGTGGCTCCAACTTGTTATCTCGAAACTCCTGGAGGGAGTCTTGTAAAGCAAGATAATGCTTTTATTAGGCAAACAGGCTTTGCTGCCGATCCAGGTGAAATTTTAGAAGCGGAAGGTCTTTCCGGCTGGTGTGTGGGTATCCCATCCGTTGTTTTACATGAAATCGGTGTGCCTGATGCCAAGCGGTTTCCCCATTATTCAGGAGATGATACCTATATTTATCGAGCAACTCAGACTGGGTTTAATGCCTGTGTTCTTGGTGATTTGAAGGTGCATTTGTTGGGGACAGTGCATCCTAAACTAGATTTTCGCAATCATTTTTGTGCAAGCTCTACCCCACTGAGTACATTTCACTCCCTCTTTTTGAGTAAGCGTTCACCATACTTACTTAAGACCAAATTTTTCTATTTTCGAGAGCGGTACGGAGCGTTATTGGGCTTAGGTTTATTTGCTATCAAGCTCATCATCTGGTTCTGGAAATGGATGCAGATTCAGGTTCAGTTTTGGATTAATCCGCGTTCTTTTTTAAAGGACGTTTAAAGACTTGAATAGTTTATCTTGTTCTGAAGGAGGCAACTCTCCGTGAAAATTCTAATGTCAGCCTATTCCTGTGAGCCAGGACGAGGATCTGAACCCGGTGTCGGATGGAATACGGCCCGGGAAGTTGCCCATCATCATGAGGTTTGGGTGCTGACTCGTCCTGATGAGAGTAAAGATGCCATTGAAGCAGAGTTGGCTAGTAATCCAGTTCTAAACTTACATTTCATCTATTTCAATGTGCCTTTCATAGGCTGGCTGTGGCAATTGAATCAGTCTGGCGCAATGCAGATTCATTATTATTTGTGGCAAATTCAAGCGTATTTTGTTGCACGTCGCTTACATCGACAGATTGGGTTCGATGTTGCTCACCACATCACCTTTGTAAAGTATTCAAGTCCTTGTTTTCTGGCTTTCTTACCTATCCCCCTAGTTTGGGGTCCGGTGGGTGGCGGAGAATCAGCACCTAAAGCATTCTGGCGTGATTTTAATTGGCAAAATCGGATTTACGAAGCTCTCAGGATCCTGTGGAGATCCATCGGTGAACTGGACCCTTTTACGCAGTTAACCGCTCAGAGATGTGCGATCGCATTTACAACAACAGAAGATACAGCTAAACGAGTGCGTAAACTAGGGGCCTCATCCGTGCAATGTCTTTCTGAATCAAGTTTATCTCAAACAGATGTTCAGCAGCTAGGTCAGCTTCCCCTTCCTGATACTAAACCCGTGAGATTTATCAGCATCGCTAGACTCCTTCATTGGAAAGGATTCCATCTTGGATTACAGGCTTTTGCTAAAGCCAATCTTACTGATGCTGAGTATTGGATTTTGGGTGATGGACCCGAACTACAGCGGCTCAAGCAGCTAGCAAAAAACTTAGGGGTTGCGCATCAAGTTAAGTTTTGGGGGTACTTACCGAGAGAACAGGTATTAGCAAAACTTAGCGTTTGTTCAGCACTTATTCACCCTAGCCTCCATGATTCTGGCGGATGGGTTTGTTTAGAAGCTATGGCAGCAGGAAGACCCGTGGTATGTCTCAATTTAGGTGGCCCAGCGCAGCAAGTCACAGCAAAGACAGGAATTAAAGCCTCAGCCGATTCTCCTGAAATCGCAACTCAGGAGATGGCCATAGCCCTACAGACTTTAGCTAAAAGTGCTGCCGCCAGAGTGACGATGGGGAAAGCTGGAAAACAGAGAGTTGCAGAGCTTTATACCTTAAATGCCAAAGGGCATCTTTTTGCCCATCTTTACACGAATGTTCTTCAATCTCCAGATTTCGAGGACTGCACCATACATCTTCCACAGATAGTTCCTCAAAAAGCTGGATAAATTTTTTCGTATGCATAGGCATCGAGCGGCAATCCTGCGAATACTAGTTTCTAGCTCATGACGCAAATCATATGTGTCAACTATAACTGCTGACTACAAGTCCGTTTATATCTCGCTCAGCAAGCGATCAAAGGAATCTCAACTTGTCATCCGCAAGATCTTGAAAATCCTCTACAGGATTACTCCAAAATTATTCACCTTGATTAGCCTTCAAAGTCTTTTTCAATAAGACTTTGAAGACTTTTCTTTTGCGAGGGTCATTCAGAAAGCAATCTGAATTTCGCCAAATTTTGGGTGCTGAGTATTCTAGTGTTATCTCAAAATATCCCAAGAGGTTAATCCACAATACCTTTATGGATGTTTGTCAAGTGCAAAGGTTACACTGTTTATGTGCTTAACCTTTGATTAACTTGAAAGTAAGTGATTGATAACCTATTTATTGAGAAGATTTTTCGCCAAGTCTTTTCTGAGAATTTATCGCTGACATGGGACGCCTCCCATGACCTGCCCTTAGAAAACCGCTTTTGGATTATTTGTAACACCGATGAGCCACGTTGGTTGGTCCCACACAATCCGAAATATGGCCTGCCAGTATTAAAACAATGGCGACCCTACAGCAAATCTTCATATCTAAAATGGCAGCTATTATTGATAGCATATCGAGCCGGGGAGCTACACAGGTTACCCGGGGTAATCCCTGTGGGCATTGCAGCCTCAACTGCGAAGTATTGGGAATGTATTGGATATGAAAATAATCAGAATTTGATTCCCACCATTTACATTGGAACGCCAGGGGTTACTCGTAAGGCAGTCGTTTCCTTAGTCAACGAAAGAACAAGTGGAATCAATTCTATCGCTAAATTTTCTTTGGGAGAGATGGCAGAGAAAACTATTCTGAAAGAAGCCGATGTCTTAACCCACTTTATTGCTGAGAAACCAGGCTTATCTCCTCACCTGTTGTATGTCAATGAACAAACAGGTATTTCTGTGCAAACAGCCTTGGATGGTCGGCATGTCAACACACCACTCTTACCAGCCCACATCAATTTATTGTCACGCCTATCTAGGCCAGGGACAATCATTTCTTTGCAGCAGCATATTCACCAGTTAAATCAACGGATTCAAAAACTAAAAGGCATGGCCGAAACATCTGCAAAACAGATGGGTGATACTGTCCTCGAACTTCTAGACGATCCCACACCTCTAACAGCGACCTGGATTCACGGAGATTTCGCACCTTGGAATCTCAAGTGGGTTGATCGCCAAAGACTCGTTGCTGTTGATTGGGAAGATGCTAGACCAGATGGACTCCCTCTCTATGACTTATTTCACTATCAGTATATTCAGTCATATCTTCTCCGGGCGCGCAAAAATATTTTAGACTTAACCTGGAAGCATCCCATCGTAAGTCGCTACTTACAATTGCTCGGCATTGATCGACCTCAATATAATCGTTTAGCTTTATATTACCTAACCGATATGTGGATAAAAAGTCTTGAGAGAGAAAAGGTAGCTGATGGGAATTTCTTCAGACAGGAAATCTCATATATCCTACAAGGCATTCTATGAAGGTATTGCTCTCTGCCTACTCATGCGAACCAAATAAAGGGTCAGAACCAGGTGTTGGATGGCATTGGGCAATTGAGTTAGCTAACTTAGGACATGAAGTATGGGTGATAACCCGGGCTAACAACCAAGTAGTAATTGAAAAAGCGTTGTCTGCAAAGCCCTGTCCCAACTTACATTTTGTCTACTATGATCTACCTGCGTGGATGCAAAAGTTGAAGAAGGGACCAGGTGGAGTCTATGTTTATTATCTCTTCTGGCAATTGGGAATCTATCAGACCGCTAAATCCCTTACTCAGTCAACTGCGTTTGATTGGGTACATCACATTACCTTTGGAGTATTGCGTCAACCCTCTTTCCTGGCATTCCTTCCTGTTCCTTTCATCCTAGGGCCATTAGGTGGAGGTGAGTCTGCTCCCTATTCACTACGTAAAGGCTTTCAATTGCGAGGCTACATCCAAGATAGTTTGCGAGATCTCTCCAACTATCTTGTCGCTTTTGATCCCGTTGCTAATGCTGTTTTTAATCAGTCAACAATAATTTTTTGTAAAACAAAAGAAACTCTATCCTGCATTCCTCGACGCTATCACGAGAAATGTCATATTTCTCTTGAGATTGGTATTGACTCGCCCACTGATATCTCTATTCTAGCCCAGAGTAAAAAGCAACATGATGAGAGAGTATTCCGGGTTTTATATGTAGGCCGTTTAATTTATTGGAAAGGATTACATTTGGGGTTGCCAGCTTTTTCTCACTTTCATAAACAGTTCCCTCATTCACGCTTAACAGTTATCGGTAGCGGTGCCGATTCAAAATGGTTACATCAATTGGCTCAGCAATTAGAAATCGATCATGCTATTGATTGGATTCCCTGGCTGGAACAAGAAAAGGTTATGCAACAATATTTAGAGCATGATGTCTTCTTATTTCCAAGCCTACATGACTCTAGTGGCAATGTAATTTTAGAGTCGTTGTCCCACGGTCTACCCTTAATTTGTTTAGATTTAGGAGGACCAGGAGTTTTAGCAAATGAATCCTGTGCCAAAGTGGTTCGAACATCAGGGTTAAGTGAGCAGGCTGTTATCCAAGCTCTTGCTGATAATCTCCGCGAGCTAGCAAGCAATAGTGAGCTGTTGAACCAATTGGGCACAGGAGCATATCAACGAGCGAATGAGTATCAATGGACTAAACTCGTTCATCGTCTATATGCATCCATTGATGAAAAGGCTGGTTTGGGAACCTCTTCGTAAAGTGAGTATATAAAGCCACATTTTTTTATTCTGGGTAGAATAATTTAGTAATGAGAACATCCAGCATGTATTTCTTAATTTCTACTCCCCATAGTCTTCCCAAATCAATAAGTAGTTTATATGTATATAGCTAAACTTCTTCCTAACCTGATCAACATCATTTATGTTGATCAGAATGCGCTGTTAAATGAGGCATGGCAAACAAATTCCAAGGATGTAGTATGCGTATCTTGATGGTACATAACCGTTATCAAATAAGGGGCGGTGAAGATGAAGTTTGCGATGCAGAGAGACGCTTGTTACAAGCATATGGTCATGAAGTTGACCTATATGAGGAACATAATGACCGCTTGACGGAACTCAATCCTATCCAAACAGCTGTGAATACAGTTTGGTCAAGACATACTTATAGAACGGTTTGCCAACAGCTTAGTCAGAAGTCCTATGATATTGTCCATGTACACAATTTTTTGCCGCTAATTTCTCCGTCAATTTTTTATGCAGCCAAAGATCAGAATGTGCCCGTAGTGCAAACGTTGCACAACTATCGATTGCTTTGCGCAAATGCTTTATTTTTTCGAGAAGGCAAGATTTGTGAAGATTGTCTAGGAACGACTGTTCCTTTAGCGGGTGTCTACCACAGTTGTTATCGGAGTAGTCGCACTGCCACGGGGGTAGTCTCTGCGATGAATAGTTTGCATCATTGGATGAAAACCTGGAGCTCAATGATAGATATCTACATTGCACTGACAGAGTTTGCACGACAAAAATATATTGAGGGTGGCATCCCAGAGAACAAAATTCGTGTTAAGCCAAATTTTGTAGATCCCGATCCAGGAATAGGAGACGGTCGAGGGAATTACGCACTTTATGTAGGTAGACTTTCAGTTGAAAAGGGACTGGATACACTCCTAGAGGCTTGGCAATTAATGAAAGATGGTCCACCACTCAAAATTGTGGGAGATGGTCCTCTTACCGACATGGTGGTACAAGCTATGAAACAAAATTCGTCCATTGAATTGTTAGGACGCAAGCCTATGGAGGACGTTCATGAACTGATGGGCAATGCTACGATGCTTATCTTTCCATCGAAGTGGTATGAAACTTTTGGCAGAGTAGCAATAGAAGCGTTTTCTAAGGGAACCCCTGTAATCGCTGCCAATATTGGTGCAATTGCAGAACTCATAGATGCTGGTAGGACCGGATTACTATTTGAGCCAAGTAACCCCCACTCCCTGGCGGCCCAAGTAGAATCAATACTAGCTAATCCTGCTAGAACTATCGGTATGCGTCAGGAAACACGGCAGGAATATGAGATCAAATACACAGCTTCTAGTAATTATCAACGAATGCTAGATATTTATAACAGTCTTGCGTAAATGATGGAATTGAGACTTAGGTCTCAGGTATCAATGCAGATGAGACTACAGTAAAAATACTTATGACTCTGGTGGTGAGCAAGGGAAATACAGATAATTCTGATCCAGAGCATTGAGATGTTAGGAATCTTAGATTTTTTCGTGATATTGAAGGTAAGTTTATGTAGGTTTTAGGACTGAGTAAGTCATTTTTTTTGAGAGTTTCTCATCTTATAATTTATTTTTTCTAAGATTAGGTTTGGTTACTCTTTTTAAGACAACAGGCGTAAGTCATTCACAAGGTGTCAGGATGCATGTATGAAAATATCTCCTTACCAAACAAGCAAGACAAGAACTCTGTTCGCTCTTCGTCACTTATATTAATAGCATTTGCGACAGCCTTTTTCTCTCGTCTTTTAGCGTCTTTTGGGGCGCCATCTCCAGTCAATTTTTTGCATTTTGCAACAATCCCCTTGGCATGTGGTATTACCCTGACGCAGACCAAAATAAAAAATCGTGTTCAAATCAATCTTTGCCAAACACTGTTGCTAGGAATGTTAGCATTCCTCA
The DNA here is from genome assembly GCA_937941595.1 of uncultured Acaryochloris sp. Taxonomy (GTDB): domain Bacteria; phylum Cyanobacteriota; class Cyanobacteriia; order Thermosynechococcales; family Thermosynechococcaceae; genus Acaryochloris. Next base: position 7,161 of record CALDHF010000195.1, read on the forward strand.
CTGTTGATGTTGCTAGTGCCGTCCTCAATAGCGCAGGATTGGTAAATGTTTTTCTAGACACTTTATTGTTGGTTGAGCCTTTTTTACTGTTAGTAGCTATTGTCAGTTTGCCGGTCTCAACTAAGTCTTTAAAGCAGCTAAGAAACTGGTTTGAGAGGTTTGTCTTTTTTCATCTATTTCTAATCTATGTTCAGAAATTCGCTTTAGGTTACTGTAATTTGCCTGGACATTGTGACAATATTCAGGGGGCTTTTTATCGATCAGGTTCGGGGCATGTAGTGGGTGCGTCTGTGTCCGCTAGCTTTGGCATCTATTATTTTGCGATTGCCAAATCAAGACCATTATGGGTCCGTATCTTTGTCCTAATAATAGGCTTAGGCAACATTTTGACGTCCGATGCTAAACAAGTTCTTCTAACCCTTATGGTTGGGTTTGTGATTCTAGCATTAACAAAAAGTAAGATCAGCAAGGTCATCATCTATGTGACTGGCTTTTTGTTGTTCATGTTGGTTTTTAATTGGGCCCTTCAGAATGTGGAAGCTTTCAGTGCATTCAATACCTGGATGAGACCCGAACTTTACACTGCGGATGGTGAAGCAACTCAATTAAAATTAGCGGGTATCCGTATCGCTCAGGAACACTTTCATACTCCTTTGAATTGGCTGTTGGGTCTTGGACCTGGACATACTTTTGATCGGTTAGGGGGATGGATGTTGAGAGACTATAGTGATTTGTTGACACCCTTGGGAGCGACCCAAACAACTATTGGTGATGAAGTATGGCAGTTTGTTGCCTCTAGCTGGCTTGCTGAAGGAAGTAGCATGTTTGCACCATTTTGGGGATGGGCTGCTATCTGGGGAGATCTAGGCTTGCTAGGCTTGATCTCCTACCTATATTTAGCAGCGGTGGTTTGGCGAAAACTTTGTTTGGATGATGTTTCTCGATTTCAAATCCTAACAATTGTGGTTCATGGTTTTATCTTCACGCAGTTAGAAGAACCTGGCTATATGCTTTCTATGGCGATGATGATCGGAATTCGTTGGCATGAACGTAAGCTAGCTACTTTGATATAGCTTCTTAAGTCTTCTTGTGGGTGTAGTTCTTCCTCTGTGCTGTTATGGCCGAGAATGCATTATCTACCTGTTGGCCTGACATCAATACCTCACCCCACACTCCCGAAACAGAGCCAATGTTTAACGCCTAAGAATTTTTCATCAATATTGAGTCTCAAGTCAGGAAAGATTCATGTTTTTTCTGTTTTCCTGAATTGTTACAGTTTGCAAAGGTATAATTGGGCTGTGAACCACTACTTGGCAAGTAAGTGGTTGACTAAAAGCACCATAATTCAAGGGAAATAATAATTCATGCGAGTTGCGATCGCAGGTGGAGGTCTGGCTGGCCTATCCTGTGCCAAATATTTAGTAGACCAAGGGCATACCCCCGTTGTTCTGGAAAGAGCATCCGTCTTAGGTGGCTTGGTCGCCGCCTGGAAAGATGAAGATGGAGATTGGGTCGAAACCGGACTCCATGCCTTTTTTGGGGCCTATCCCAATATGTTGCAGCTGCTTAAGGAACTGGATATTGAAGATCGACTGCAATGGAAAAAGCATGCCTTGATCTTCAACCAGCCCGAGAAGCCAGGGGTCTTGTCACGGTTCGATGTGCCTGACCTTCCCTCGCCCATTAATGTCATCATTTCCATCCTCCGCAACAACGACATGTTGAGTTGGGAGCAAAAGATTCGATTTGCGATCGGACTACTTCCCGCTATTGTTCGGGGCCAAAAATATGTTGAAGACATGGATCGCTACTCCTTATTAGAGTGGCTCCAAAAGCAAGGCATTGACGATCGGGTGAATTCTGATATTTTTATTGCTGCGTCCAAAGCTTTAACCTTTATCAACCCGGATGAAGTCTCTGCGACGATTCCTTTAACAGCACTGAATCGGTTTTTACAAGAGCGCTATGGGTCAAAGATTGCATTTTTGGATGGCGCCCCCCCAGAACGACTTTGTCAGCCGATTGTGGATTATGTGACGGAACGGGGGGGCGAAGTCAGAGTCAATGCTCCCCTCAAAAAGATAGTCTTAAATGAAGATGGCAGCGTTCATCATTTTCTGATGAAAGGGTCAGCCGATACGGAAGAATACCAAATCACAGCTGATGCCTATGTCTCTGCCATGTCCGTGGACGCGATGAAGCTGATGATGCCGGATCAATGGAAGTCAGATTCATATTTTCAACAACTTCATGAGCTGGAAGGGGTACCCGTTATCAGCATTCAGCTATGGTTTGACCGCAAGCTTAGCGACGTTGACCATTTGCTGTTCTCACGGTCACCTTTGTTGAGTGTCTATGCGGATATGAGTAATGCTTGTCGAGAATATTCGGATCCAAACAAGTCTATGTTGGAGCTAGTGTTAGCCCCTGCTGCGGATTGGATTAATAAATCAGAACAAGACATTATCGACGCGACTTTAGCCGAGTTGGCGAAGCTCTTTCCGGATGAAATTCCTAATCATGCCCAAGTCCTCAAGGCTAGAGTGGTGAAAACACCTCGCTCAGTTTATAAGGCTACGCCTGGGCGACAACAGTTTCGTCCAGTACAAACGACTCCCATCTCTAACTTCTTTCTGTCCGGGAGTTATACGATGCAACGATATCTGGGCAGTATGGAGGGGGCGGTGCTTTCTGGTAAGCTGACAGCACAAGCTATCAACAGTGCTAAGGCCCTTTCGTCCTCAAATAACACTTCTGCAACGTCCAAGCCAGTTTCCCAGTCAATTCCGAATGCTGCAACTGCCTGAAACTCCAAGACCCACAAAAAAACTGGCGTCTCTTGAAGACTCCTATGAACAATGTCGGCAAATTACCGCCGATTTTGCCAAGACCTTCTATCTTGGCACCCAACTAATGTCGCCCGAAAAGCGTCAAGGCGTATGGGCCATTTATGTCTGGTGTCGGCTGACGGATGAATTGGTGGATGGTCCCCAAGCGGCACTAACCACGTCGGAGACACTGGATAAGTGGGAAGAACAGCTTGAATCCGTGTTTGCAGGCTATCCTGTGGACGATCCGGATGTAGCGCTCGTGGATACAGTAGAGCGCTATGGACTAGATATCCAGCCATTCCGGGATATGATCGCCGGACAGCGGATGGATTTAGTCCGTGACCGTTACGAAACATTTGAGGATCTACGCCTCTATTGTTATCGCGTTGCTGGTACTGTGGGGCTGATGTCCGCAGAGATTATGGGGGTGGAACGCTTTTGCGATCGCTTACAAGCACCCTGGAATCCTCCTAGAATTCTCAATAATGAAGACAACACCATTAGTAAAGCGGTGGATCTAGGGATTGCCAATCAACTCACTAATATCCTCAGAGACGTGGGTGAAGATGCCCGCCGGGGGCGTATTTATCTGCCGTTAGAAGATCTAGCCGCCTTTGATTATACGGAGGCCGATTTATTCAAGGGGGTTGTTGACGATCGTTGGCGAGCGTTTATGAAGTTTCAAATTCAGCGGGCCAGACAATACTTTGCTGCAGCTGAAGACGGAATTAGTACCCTAGAGAAGGATGCCAGATGGCCAGTGTGGTCCGCGTTGATTCTTTATCGTCAAATTTTGGATGTGATTGAGCGCAATCAGTATGATGTGTTCTCTCGCCGGGCTTATGTGCCGGGTACGCGTAAACTCGTCTCCTTACCCATTGCTTGGCTCAAGTCTTTGTAACCTATGTTTTGCGGCCTCTGTCCTGAGGTTGAGGGCAATACGCTAAAATATTATTAAGAAATATTTATTTGCCAAGTCACCAAAGACGAAGGCTGCTGCTATTGACGGCCCTACTATGAAATGTGTCATTCACCGACGCGCAGAGTTTTCTGCCAGCCATCGGTATTGGTTACCCGAGTTGTCTGAATCAGAAAACAAACACCAATTTGGACTCTGTGCTCAATCCCCAGGTCATGGGCATAATTACGAGTTGTTTGTGTCTATGGAGGGTGACCTCGATCAATACGGGATGGTCTTAAATCTATCTGATGTCAAAAGGGTTATCCATCGGGAGGTGACAGGACCTCTCAATTTCTCGTATCTGAATGAGGTTTGGCCTGAATTTGAGCTAACTCTGCCCACTACTGAAACCATTGCACGGGTGATTTGGCAACGACTCCAGCAACATTTGCCGTTAGTCAATAT
>CALDHF010000196.1 GCA_937941595.1 uncultured Acaryochloris sp.
CGGCGGCATAGCCAAGTGGTAAGGCAGGGGCCTGCAAAGCCTTTATCCCCAGTTCGAATCTGGGTGCCGCCTTTTAAAATATTGAGTCTTTATATTCCCATGCATCAGAAATGGATGCCTCAACTTGGATGAGTTGGACTACGGAACAAGGGTTTGTCCATCACCACCATGAACATATTGCCTTGCCATTACTAATATTTGGGCTTTACTACCCAGCTTATAGTAAATATTTACTATAAGCTGGGTAATATTTTCTGTAGATGAATAGTAAATATTTACTTGGTTAGTCTTCCCAGATATCCACAACAGAGGAAGCACTCTTGTTTTTTCTGTTTCAACTAGTTTTCAATACAGCTAAAGATATAAACTCAAGACAAATATCAAAGCATTCAGAACAGTCCTTGAACTATATTTGGACCTTGCTTGAAAGTCCCATCCTCAAAAATTTAAAAGTAGCTTCAGATGCCCTATATCAGAAAACCTGCATCATCAATAAGATTAGAAGTATTACACTAATTCTAGTTTTTTCAAGATTAGCAAATATCTCTATATACCTAAAATAACTTCTGAATAAACTATTTTGCTTAGGCAGGATTCGCTATGCGCCTATTTAGAATTTAATATAAAAATTATTGCGAAAAGAAAATCATTGCTGGTATATTTACCGAATAGTGTGTTGTGAACACCACCAGTTCGCGGGAAGGGCTGCGCCCATCATCTTTGATTTCAAACGTTTTCTGAAAAGCGAACACAGGTGATGAGTTCCACTGTCAACACATGCATTACGACTCTAAAACAGATGGTCGCATCAATCTTGAGCAGCAAAAGAAGCGAGCCAAAGACCTCTTAAAAAATGCCAGAGCTGGTGATCTCGTATCAGTACAGCGTTTTCAGAACTACCATCCTGAATTTAAGCTAGGACAGGGAATGGCTATGGATGTGCTCCAATTAGCCGATTCCCAGCTGGTCATTGCACGAGAAAATAAGTTTCCAAGCTGGTCACAAATGAAAGCCCACATTGACCAGATGGAAAGGGTTCGACAAACGATTGAGGCTAAGCATCCAGAGGTACAGGATGCTGATCTCACGACCCTACATATTCGCTGTGGTTCTGATATTCAGCAAAACTTAAAAAAAGCTGGTTTCGTCGGCGATTTTCTGGACTTTAGCGATCCCTTTTGCCAAGGTCCAGTACCAACCGTCACCAATCTATCTGAATTTATCGATCTTCGGTCTGATTTTATAGCCAAGGCTTACGAGATCCAATCTCAGGCAGCGTACGATCGCATCCAATCGAGTTACCAAAAACTTCAGGCTAGCACCCACTACCCCCGGATAGCACTGTGGTTCGAGCATGATAGCTATGACCAACTGAGTCTTGCCTACCTACTCCATCATTTCAGGTATGAATTAGCGCCTCAACAGCAACTTGAGTTAATCTGTATCGACCAATTTCCGGGAATTCAACACTTCATCGGATTAGGTCAACTGCCCCCAGAAGCCATGCCCCTCCTGTGGTCTCGGCGTCAAATCGTGACCCAGCAGCAGTTAGAATTATGCGATCGCATTTGGCAATCCCTCACCGCACCCTCTCCTGAAGCATTGTTAGCAATCGTCAAAACAGGCACTCCTGAATTACCCAAGATGGCACCTGCTCTCCTTCGCCACTTACAAGAACTTCCCTGGATAGAAGATGGTCTCAGCCTAACGGAACGCTTCAGCCTCTTAATATTGTCAGAACAGTCTCAGGTCGGAGAGCAGTTATTCAGTATCCTTACCCATCAGCGTGAACCATTGCCCTTCCTGGCAGACAAGATGTACTGGTATATTCTCCAGCAGCTATTAGGCTGTTCCCAGCCTCCCTTGAGTATTGAGCCAGAAACGGCCCCTTTAGAATGGCCGCAACGCCGGCTTCAAATCACAACATCTGGCATAGCACTACTCAAACAAGAACAACATTTACAAAGACTCCACCCACCACATCGTTGGGTTGGAGGGGTGCATCTAGACAGGAGAAAACCTCACTGGCAGTGGAATCAAGAGCAGCTACAAGTCATTCATGCTTAGCTGAAACCATATGATCCTGTGACTCTAGATTGGCTGTGGAAACATGGGAACCTCGCAATCAAAAGAGAAACGAGAGGTGTCGTCTTTTCAGAACCACCCCTCGTCGCTTATTCAGTCATTTATCTAACAAGATATTCCACATCTTGCGCTCAAAGGACGAATAACTCAAAGGCCAAGCTGGTGATGATATCAGCTTGTACTCCACTCAAAATAGCCAAGAGGTCATCGGTCTGTGCCACTGAAATCAAAGTATCTGCGGTTTGGGCTCCAGCTCCTTGAACAATGTCTAATAGCTCGAAGGAGAGGCCACCCATTAGACCCAACGCATCCTCATCGAGGACAAAATCCGTGATGGTATTGGTGTAACCCGCAGTGAGGGTAAATAGATCTTCGCCCATGCCTCCTGTTAGTAAGTCATCTTCTCTACCACCCACAATAATATCGCTACCCTCATTGCCATTCAGCGTATCTTGACCACGACCGCCATGCAGATCATCATCACCTTGTTCTCCTTCTAGGAGATCGTTCCCTCGTCCTCCCGGAATATCGTCGTCACCTTGGCCGCCCGTGATTGTGTCATCACCCCGACCGCCACTGAAATCATCATCGGTGAGACCACCCGTCAGGACATCCCTACCGTGCCCCCCTTGGCTCTCATCACCACTCGAGTCACCGTCGCCATTAAATGAGTCACCATCAAGACCCGCCAAGCCCACCCGAGGATCGAGGTCGAGCGGCGCATTCAGCTTGATTTGAATGATTTCGCTGTTGTCGATATCGGGACCACGCCCCACAGAGAAGGGATAGTTGTTGTCATTAGCCACCAACAGGGTGTCTGCATCAACCACCAAGACATTTTCAATCGTGACGAAGGGGAAGTTAAAGTCAGTATCGCCATCGCCATTCAAATCACTGGGGTCATTGATATCGAGAAGATCGACGAGTTCTTCCTTCTGCACGAACCCATCATCATCTACCTGTGAGAGATCCACCTTGAAGATTTTCTTGAAGGCAGCTTCATCTCCTTGGTTGCCATCTCGTTCAATCACCAGATATTCATTGTCGTTAATGACTGTGAAGTCACCAATGGCATGATTCGGATCATCTAGCTGATACCGACCAACCAGACCTCGATATTCGCTGGACTCTATATCGAATTTATAAATGCGTAGAGATCCTTCTGGATCTCCTGCAACGGTTCCCTCTAAGAGGGGATACAGGGTCATCCGATCAGGACTGATAGCCATGCCCTCAAACCCACGAGAGCCAGGCAAGTTGGACACCTGATCTCTTGCTAGTACATCAGGATTATCCGGTGAGCGTACTTCATCAGCCACGAGTTGATCCCTGACCGCGTCTCCGGTTCCAGGAAAATCGATGAAGAAGCCATCTACACCAATGTCAATTAGCTGTTTAATTTCCTCCTCAGGGGTTTGTGGCGTACCATCAGCCTTCAGAGTCAAGAAGCGCTCTTCATTCCGCAGAGTATAGGGATGAACCTGTAGTCCGGCACCATGGGCATCATCAACAAAGGAAGTAACGTCTCCCGTGAGCTGGGTCATAATTTCAGCAATCCCGTCCTCATTGCCATCGACTGGAGTATCCAGGGCGTCCCGTAACAGGACGTTGTTCTTCCAAGGACCTGCACCTTCGGCATACTGCTCACTGATAATCTTGAGAATTTCGGGATTATCTAAATCGCTGTATAGGGTGTCCGTAGACAAAGTATTTTCAGCAGCATCCAAAAATGCTTGGCCATAGATGGCTGCTAAGTCATTACCTTGTTCGACGTTGTAACGGATATCATAGGGAACCGAAAATCCCTCTCCAGGATTAGCACTCTCGGTCGCATTGCCTAGGGGAATATCGCCTAGATCTTCGTCCTCTAGTAGGGCCTGGAGTTCTATTAAGTTTTGGAATTCAAAGGACTGAATAAACAGCCGTTCAGGATCCGTAAAGTCAGTTTCCTTAAGGGTGGAAATTAGCTTCTCTTCTAGGGACAACCCTTGCAAATTGAAGAACGTAGGATGCTTGGTTTCAGGGTAGATCCCTACGATTTGGCCCGTTTGGGCTTCGACTGCCTGGACCAGTTCAATCACTTCTTTAAAGGTCGGAATTTCGAAGGCACCATCGAAATCTTGAGACCGGAAATCGCGAGACTGGACCGCTCGCAGCATCTTAATCTCTTTTAAGGTGAAATCTTCAGCAAAGTAGGCCGTCGTTTCTACTCCATCCAAGGTTTTAGTGGACATTCGCTCAGAGCCAAAGACATCAGCTACATTTGTGGTGTCGTCCAAAATAGGCTCATGACGAGCAATAAGCACCCCATCGTTGGTCATGACCAGATCAGGCTCAATAAAGTCTGCACCTTGGGCAATCGCTGCTGCATAGGCTTCCAGGGTATGCTCTGGCAAAATACCGCTTGCACCCCGGTGACCAATGACCAAAGGATCTTGACCATTAAGGGTATTCAATTCGACGGGGTTGGGAGTCGCAGTGGGTGCATCCACTAACTCACCCTTGCTGTTGAAGTGCAAGAGGTAAGGCCCAAATTCTTCACCCACCCAAATGTCGCCATTACTATCAATGACAAAGGATTCGATATCAAAATCAGCCCCAGTAAGAAGGCGCTCTGGGGTGCCTTCGTTTTGGATATCAAAGGAAATCAGGTTGTTTGGATCAGAAAGTTGAATAAAATCTTCAACTGCAACCGACCCATCACCTGCTTCAGAACCCGCAAAATTGGGATCTACTTTGTAGAGACGCAGTAAATAATCAGAGCTGTTCGTTTTGGCTCCAAATCCATTATCAGAGAGGAACCAGAAACTGCCAGCACTGTCAGCAAACTGGACCGCACTAAAGCCCTGAACAGGTTGGCCCTCAAAGGGACCTGTACGCCCATTGGCGTCAATAGGCTCACCTTCACCATTATCACCCCCTGCAGGAGGACCCTCCGCAAAGGTATCCGCAGGCAGAGACGCAAAGCCTTCTAGCTCAGCTGCGTCTCCTCCTTTAGTCAACAAGGCATGAACTTGATCAACGTAGGTGCCTATACCCTGAACAGTTGTGCTGTAGGCCTCATAGCCTTCACCTTGGAGTGCCAGTAGGTTCTCGGCCCCGGCTCCTTGGAAATACACCGGAACGGGGCCGGAGGTGTGGGTCTGCCAAACCTGCTTGAAGGTTTCATCAGACCCCCAGGAATGTCCGGCAGCCAAGGGATTGGGTTCAGCAGTGAGGCCCAAGCCACCATCCTCTGACAGCAACTCAGCTGCCAGTAGCTCTGGAAAATCATCGTTAAGGGTAAAGTAATGGTCGTGGTCAGCGGTTACGTTCAATAGGTTCTCTTCCCAGCCCCCATGATTGGCAATCCACTCTTGGGTGGACGCCACAGACGCATATTCGGATAGTTGCTGGTAGCTAGTGCCTTGGCCAACGCCTTCTGTGTAGTAGTCGCTCAAGGACCGACCTGCGAATTGAGTAGCTATTTCCTGATTAGAAAGTGCAGGATTTGCAGCGCGAATATCAGCAATCTCTTTTTCAATGTCAGCTTGAATCGCTGCGGCCCGGGGCATTTCCCAGCCTACGCCATAACCAACCATGATGATTACGTTTTTAGCCATGGGGAAGTCATACTCCTTAGTTAAATGAGAGGTAGATCATCAAAACCAACAAAAAGCAAGATCAACAGGCACTAGAAATCGGCCACGATGCCACTCATTTATGTTCACTTCTCAGCAAATTTCTTTGCTTTCTAGATCTGAAAAGTAGTTCAGTTTATCTGCCTGGATCAGCAGAATTTATGCAGGATGATTGGAGCGATAATGCTTTAGCTACTCACTACAATGTTTATCACTATTACGTGCAGATAATTCCCCCAGAGCACTTATGCCGATGGTGTGTCCAACACTCTCGAAGTAACAAGTAAGCACCAGAAAAGAGGATGATTACGCAGTTTACAGGTTGGGATCTTACAAGATAGTTAACTTATAAAATCTTTCCCAGGCTTAGAGTTTCATTCCAAATTTAAGATTAAAAAAACTACAGTTTAAGGTAATGATAATTTCTGATTAACAAAAGCATCTTTCACGAATTTCATAAAGAAATCTATATCGAATGATAAATATAGGTCTTGATAGTTTTATAGAAAAAAGTTCGTTTGTATTCTTCCCTTTCCCAAGGTAAAGGTTAGGCCTAGTTTGCTCCTATATTATGTTGCCAGTCGCTACACGCTATTACTGGGTAAAGCTTTGGTGCAATTTTTGTCAGACAACTAGCATTGCCTCACGCAAGCACGGCAAAAAAGACAACAGATTGCATTCAAGGTACAAACCTATTGCTATAGGAACGACTAAAGTTTTGTCAACCAACCAAGCGAAAGATTGCTATGCTTCGAGACAATATTACGGATGAAAAAAGCTCACCAAGTTGAAATGCCTGTACGACGGGAAGAATAATAGAGAGTATCTTGTTAGTTATGATGAGCGAGATAAAGCAGAGTGAGCTGATACTAGCCAAGTCGCAGAAACGCATATTGACATCATCATTAATGCTCCCCACAAAAAGAAGCAGAAGGTGCAATGGACTCGAAAGGGTGCCCACAATGCCTTTCAAATTAGAGTGAGCAATGGGAATAGAAGTGGTTAGATTTAGTTCTTGCCTGAGGAAGAAACAGTGGCTTAAGAATCACCATTCCAATATGGGATATTGACACTTCCTTAAAAATTTTGAGTTGAACGTCGAAATCTTCGCATAAAGACAGTGGTAAATTGGTCCCAAGAATGTATGAAAAAGTAAGGATTCTGAATCATTGAGATCACGGCTGCCCACCATTGATGTGTTTTAAGTCTGTCAACAACCCGATAGTAAGGTTTGACCTTATGCTCAATAAAATCTAATTGATTGGAAACCACTCTGAGTAACTGAGGATTGTTATATTGTTTTTCTTGTAAAAGAAATTTTTTGGCAGCCTGACAAAACTCATCTAACTGAGTCGATTTATTGGTTGTGATTAGTGAGCCAGCACGGGAGCGATAAAAATAATAAGGTTGAGGAATAAAGAAAAAGTTGGCACCAGCAGCCAAGCAGTTTAAACAAAACCAGAAATCGGAGCAAACCTTGATTGTTGCATCAGATTCGATCTCGTTTTCGAGTATGAAATCTTTCCTAATCATTGGTTTGGTCAAGCCTATATTAAAAGCACCAGCGACGGGTACATCTTTTTCAACAAAGTAGACTGGGTCAATTTTGCAAATGTCATCAATGCATTCATCACTCTCTGACAGCAGCGTGCCCCAGGGAGATTTTGCCCCGTCGTTGATGTAATAGAGATCGTCTGAAATCATATCAGCATTGGGTTTTGCTTGTATTACTTCAAGGAGTTTTTCCAACCGCTCAGGTGCATACCAGTCATCAGCATCAAGGAAGGCAATCCACTCTCCGCAGGCTGATTCAGTCGCAAGATTTCGAGAGGCTGCAGCTCCCAAGTTATGTGGGTTAATAAGTATCTGTAGCCTAGTATCTTGAATCGATTGAATTGTTGCTAGTGTCTTATCCGTTGAAGCATCATCTACAACAATGACCTCTAAATTTCGTTCAGTCTGTTGCAAGGCAGAATCAATTGCCTGAGCGATATAGGATTCTACGTTGTATGCAGGAATGATGACAGATATTTTTGGATTAATAATTTTCATAGAAGTTCCTAAAAACCTAATTTCCCAAAGAAAAATCAAGCAAAAATTATCATACTCATAATAAATATTCTACGGTAACTACTCAGACTGACAAATTATTTTGGGTTGCAATTGTTAATGTTTCATATTGGAATGGTGTTTCCTCAGAGGATGTTTGAGAATTTCAGTCTTCCATATGAAAGCTATTTGTGAGTAGGCTGTCATCACCAAACGATAGCCATCAAGGAACAATGCATAAATCATATTCGAGTGACCTTGCCTCTGAGCAAGGAGAGCTTCTTGAATTTCTCTTACCTGCAGCTAGATGCCGAGGACGCCCCTGACCTTATATCGATTCTGTCTATGTCTTGAAGGGTCTAAATGACAGGGATTACCTGGAGGCTTTCCCCCTTAAACGGTTTACACGTATGTTCGTAACAAGCGAAAAAAAGGGACTTGGCTGGCCATTCATGACCAACCCTATCAATGGAGTCGGTCTGATATCGACCGTCCTCTCTCACCGTCAGAACTGATCATTGATAGTCAAAGTGTCAAAACTGACCTCACCCGAAAAAGTCAGGTACTAGATGACAGAAACAAGTTCAATGTAATCCAAGCGGGCATGCTCATTACCATTCACAATAATTTGGTCACCTGATGTCAGATTGACACCAGTCGCAACCGTTGGACTAATGAAGGTTTGGGCATTGGCCAAATTACTACCTAGATTTGTATCTAACTCAAACGTACCAATTTCGGTAATTGTGCCAGTCTCAGCATCATTAAGTTCCACCACAAATTGAGCTACACCATCGTTCTCATCAAAAGTACCGACAATAATATCGTAGGCTCCTGGTGCGTCACTAAAGCCAAAGGTCGCACTACCCTCCTCATTCGCACTTCCACCGAGGAACGTGAGAGCCTGGCCATCAGAAGCTACACCAATGTTTTCTGTACGATAGTTAGAAATACTATCAGCACTCTCAGCTTCTAGGCGAATGGGAGTTCCCCCTGATGTCTCATCAACATCGCTGACAGTTACATCCAACAATTGAGTATCAGCAAGACCCTCTGAATCCGTCACAGTAACCTCGACGCCATAGACATTATCACCGTTACCATCCCCAGGATTCTCAAAGTCTGGAGCACTATTAAAGCTCAAGACGCCCGTATCAGAATCAATTGCAAAGGCTCCTTGATCCGTACCTCCCGATAAACTGTAGGTCAGACCATTACCTTCGGTATCACCCTCTGGGTCCGTGGCATTCACATCCACCACAGATGTTTGATTCTCATCAACGTTCACAGAGGCTGCACTCGTGAGGGTGGGAGCGCTGCCCGATGGTGCTGAAGTGGGCTCAAAGCGAATAAAGTCAAACCGGGCATGTTCGCTAGCCTGCTCAAGGCCTGTCACTGTGAAGCTATCACCATTAGCAATGGTGACACCAGTGGCGACAGTTAGCTCCACTTGAGTATTAGCTGATATTGCGTTCCCACCAGGATCTTGGTCAAGGACAGTACTGCCAATGGTGCTGCCGTTTTGAGCGACCTCTAAAGTCGCTTGACCATCATTCTCGTCAAAGGTGCCAATCACTACGTTGTATTGGCCAGCATCTCCTGTGAAGTTAAAGGTGGCTGTTCCCACTTCACCACTTGCGCCTCCGACTAGACTCAGCAGCGCTCCCCCAGAGGCAATCCCGTTATTCTCAATTCGATAGACACTAGTATCAGTAAT
>CALDHF010000197.1 GCA_937941595.1 uncultured Acaryochloris sp.
CCATACTGATCTTGGAGCCATAGATCGGTGGTCACGAGACGTCATGTGAGGGAATGTTAGAGGCATCCTAATTCAGCAACCGCTGGCAATATCCTCTTCATAAAAGGCTACGGAACGACTTGTTTGGCAGCGTTTCTAACAATAGTCGCCCGCCAATTAGCTGCAGTATTGCGGACCTTATAGGTCAATATTGTCGACCTAGATGCCTAAGGCTTTTCATGGCGCGTTTTTAGGGTTTTTGTGCAACCAATTCCGATCACAACGTTAAATTTATGGGGATGATGGTGAATACTCTTGACATACCATCAGCTATAGATTGAGCAAGAATATCTATAGTCTTCTCCATGATTGAAGACTAAAGCTTATGTAAATGACTATGTTCGCACCCTAACAAGAAGTACTGCTATGACAGATTATCAGCGTCCGCCCTTCCCTCCACCCCCTGCTCCTCTTCCTGCTGTACCCCCTCCTCCCAGCCAGTACAACTCAGGAGATGCCATAGATACGGAAATGATTGTCCCCCAGCAAAAGGTGGGTGTGCCGACTCATACTGCTGAGGAGCCCACCTCTTTTCCTCAGACTCAACCTTATGTTGGCTATGGGCAAACAGCCGTTGAGAATGTTGAACTGACACAATCAACATTACAGATGCAAGAACGGCCACCCAGGAGTAGTCTGACTCTGGAGCAGTTGGTGCGCGAAGCTTATAACAATAATTACTCAGATATTCATCTGGGTGTAGGCGAAGTGCCTCGTTTTCGAGATCGGGGCCGATTGGAAATTGCCCATCACCCTGTCACAGATAGTGAAACCTTCGAATATTGGTTGTCAGAAATTCTCTCTCCTGAGGACATACAGCGCTTTCATGCGACCCAGGAATATGACGGTGCCACCCAATATGATGGCATGGCCCGCGTTCGTATCAATATTTTCGTCAGTTTAAAGGGACCCGCAATGGTCATGCGACTGATTCCTTTAAAGATTCTAACCCTCGAAGATTTAAACCTACCCCTGGTCTTTCAAGATTTATGCCATTATCACAAAGGCTTAGTCTTAGTCACGGGGCCAACCGGATCGGGTAAGTCCACCACGATGGCGGCTATGGTTGATTACATCAACTCTGAGATGCCTAAGCACATTATTTCCATCGAAGATCCGATTGAATTTGTGCACCAAAGCCGGACAGCGATGATTCGCCAACGGGAAGTGGGTATCCATACTAAGAAGTTTGATAATGCCCTTAAAGCCTCTCTCCGAGAAGATCCAGATGTGATTCTGATTGGAGAAATGCGAGATCGAGAAACCGTCAATACGGCCCTTAAAGCAGCTCAAACGGGTCACCTTGTGTTTGGAACTCTACACACGAACAGTGCTGTTAAAACCATTGAAAGGATTCTCAACCTCTACAACCCTGAGGAGCAAGAACCCATGCGGGTCCAGGTTGCCGAATCTTTAGTGGCTGTTATTGCTCAGTCCCTGGTGAGGACAACGGACGGCAAGCGGGCTGCGATTCATGAAATCATGATCAACACCGATGCCATTAAAGACTATATCTTGCGCGGTGATGTCGAGGAAGTAGAAGCCATGATTCCTCAATGTACTTACGATGGCATGGTCACTATGAACCAGTGTCTTCATAACCTCTATGAAGAAGGTCGTATTGATGAAGAGACGGCTCTAGAAATGTCACCCAAACCGAATGAGATGGCCCAAATCTTGAGAGGTCGCATCTAACGAAGGTGATGAGAGGTCTGTTGTAAGGTATCTGAATAGATATCCGATCCCACAATATTTTTCTTCACCCTATGAGTAGCCCTGTGACTCTTGATACATCGCAGTCTCTACCCTTTCTTTTCAAAGGTCTTGCCCTATTTACACCAGGGGGAGACCTTATTTATTGTATTGATCCGGATAAGCAAGGGCATTGGCATATGCAGCTATGTCAGGCATTACAAACAGTACTGCATTTGCCGGAAACCCCTTTATTTTTGGTGCCTTGCTACACTGCTGCCTTGGATCGATGGCTGCATCCCCATACTCAGCAATTGCAGGTGTCCGCCGAGGCCTATCCGCGGGTATGGCGATATCGGAGTTTGCTGGATGCGGTGTTTTCCATCTCTGGGGAGCCTTGGCGGATGATCACAGCCCCGAATGAAATTTGTGATGCAGCTGTTATTCGCAGTTATCAGCAGCGGTTCCCACAACTTTGGGAAAACCATAATCTCGTTGTTCGTTTAGATCAGCTTTCAACGTCCAAATACAACGCAGATCTGGTTCAATTCCGCAATCTTGAAGAGTCTGGGCGATCTATCGGCAGCAACCAATCTTTGGAATCTACGACGGATATCCCTCAAGGATATGTTTTAAGACTTTTTGTGGCCAGTAATAGCAGAGATACCACGAGTATTTTACAAAATCTACATGAGTTGCTGGACCAAGCTTTAGAGATGCCCTACACCTTAAAAGTGATTGATGTGACCAAGCACCCGGATCGAGCCGAGGCGGATCAAATTACAGCAACCCCGACCCTGGTTAAAATTTGGCCAGAACCCGTTCGCCGACTTGTGGGTAATCAGTTAGCAACAGATATGGTGATGCAACTGTTAGGGGCAGCGGAAATGCCGACTCAGTTAATCGATACCAATCCGTGATTTCGATCAGAAGAACGACGAGTGATGATCGGCCTCCTCACTGCTATTTGAGGCCTTAATCCTTACTTGAGACTACAGGAATGACGGTTTGGGACCCTATTGTTGTCAACAAACAAGTTTTATTCGGCAAGGTTCTTCTGATACACTGGCTCGGCAGAGGTTGGGATAAGAACAACTGTGGCCTTTGACTGGATCTTTTTCGATTGTTTCAATACTCTGATCGATGATTTTGATCAGACGGGAGCAGAATTAGCGCTTCTACCTGTCTATTCGTTGCCGGCTGAAGTCGGTTTATATGATTCTGCGGCTGATTTTCGGCAAGACTATCATCGGTGGCGTAATCGCCAATGGCATACTGAACATCGAGAAATCCTGATGGGCGACCGCTATCAAGCGGTCCTTGCTGCCCATGCGCCCCATATGCCTGCCTCTGAGATTGAGAGAATCGCTACTGAAATGGTGAATCGGTTTCGGGTATGTTATCAGCAATCTTTGCGCTTGCCAGAGGGGGTCGTGGAAATGCTCCAGTACTGGCAGGGACGGGTGCGGATGGGGGTGGTCTCTAATTTTTATATTCGAGATTGGCCCATTGATTTGCTGGATAGCTTTGGCTTACGGCCTTATTTAGATTTTGTCTTGGATAGTGCAGCTTGTGGTTGGCGTAAACCGGGTCCGCAAATTTACGAGCTGGCTCGGGAGAGAGCACAAGTGACTGAGTCAGATCGAGACAAGATTTTGTTTATTGGCGATCATCTTCTCAATGATGTTCTAGCGCCTCAACAATTAGGGATGCAAGGACTATATTTTGATCGGTCTCAGGAACGCCCTACCTCTACGCCGTCACCACCAGAAGTCCGGTCAATTACTAAATGGAATCAGTTTCGGACAGATCTCTTGGCCTAATCACGA
>CALDHF010000198.1 GCA_937941595.1 uncultured Acaryochloris sp.
ACATTGGCATAGTCAAAGTCTAAAACCGCAATGCGTCGGCTTTCTTTGACTTTGATTTGTTCAACACCAATACCTGGCGTCCCTTGGGGGTTCGCATAGACTGATCCAGGCACACAAAAAGCGGTCAAGACCGTTAGAGCAACAGAGAGTTTAGCGATGGGTAAAACTGAGTTTTTCATGAAAGTGCGCTTAGTACATCCTTATAAAATAGTGACGGTAGAAAATCGAAATCAGTTTCCAACCCATCTTGATTAGAGCGGGGGGGAGAGTTGAAACGAGTTAGCGATCGCAAATGGTCCGGATCGACTGTCGGCAGTTTTTAGAGGCAATGTTAATGGCGTCTAAGGCCCGCTGGTAGTCGGCTTGGTTATTGTCTTTGAGAGAAAGATCAGCAGCGGTACGTAAGTCCGTTAGAGCTTCACCTTGTTGACCTTGATTGAGATACACAATTCCCCGGTTGTAATAGAGAATGGCATGATCATTTTGAAGCTGGATCGCTTGGGAGTAATCTGCGATCGCACCCCTACCATCCCCCTGAGCCGATTGGACTAAAGCCCGACCAATATAGGCTTGCAGCAAATTTTCATCCAATTGAATGGCTTGATTGAAGTCTTGAAGAGCACCAGTTTGATCCTGTTTAACCAACCTAATACTGCCTCGTAGAGCGTAGGCCGGGGCGAACTGTGAATTTTGGCTAATCGCCTGGGTTGTATTCCGCAAGGCACCTGCCATATTCCCGAGCCGATATTGATCTAGGGCTTGCAAATAAAAATCATCGGCACTAGAGGGAGCCGAAGGGTTAGACGCAATGGGTTTGACCGTGGTGGTGACAGTATTGGCCGGGGCCATCTTCAGGAAGGTGTGAATCGGAATCCCCAAATTAAATCCGGTTTTGATGAAAATATCGGGGTTAATATTCTGATTCTGGACCTTGGTGGTGGTATCTGCTCGGCCATGAATGCCCAGCAGTTTGCCGTCGTTGTCTAGGACGGGGCCACCACTCATACCGGGTAAGGTGTTATTGGTATACACCAGGGCATAACCATCGGTGAGAGGCCGGGTCGCATTGGCCGTAATGTTTCCAGTGGTGAAGGTATAGATGATGTCGGTGAGGGCCTGAGTGCGGCTGGGAAACCCAGCAACGTAACTCTCACTGCCTTCTGAGAGTTGTTGAGAATTGCCAATTTTGACCACCGGATAGGAGCGGTTGCTCGTAAACTCAACCATGGCTAAATCAACGCCGGAAAATTTGGTCATCGTGTCAAGATTGACTGGATATTCCTGACCATCATTGGTGATGATGGTGTATTCATCCACAGTCGCAACCACATGGGCTGCCGTTAAAACTGTGTAGCGATTGCCATTGCGTTTGATGATCACGCCAGAACCAGGGGCCTGGCTGTCCACCCGCACAGTAATCTGTTTGGCAACTCTATTGATTTCAGCGGGACTGAGAGCCAAGACAACTTTTGGTGCCAAGACGATCGTGGCTACCGTTCCCAAGAGTAGGGTAGAGAGTTTTTGAGGAATGTTCATGCAGTGTCCTAAAAATATGCCGTTGCTGGCATATAAACCGATGCTTGAGAGTGGTAATTCGTTTGTCTATCGCCCTAGATTGAGAATACCCACATCAAGATTTGGGTTAGACAAGATTCTATCCACTCGAATAAAAACAAGCATCAATTTTAATCTTAGCGACTTAATTTTAATTGACTAAGACCTGGATCACTCTCCATTCGTGATCGTTGAGCTTGTGAGTTCTGAATTAGAGTTAGTTTTTAGATGTCATATAGCAATCCTAAATGAGAGGATGCAACGCTCTTTTTGTATGAATATCATGCCTCTTACCCTCCAAAAATTTATCTAATTAAATCCTGTTTTTGTAAAGCAAATGCCTTACTCAAGAGTGATATCACTTGAGCACGCCATTCCTGCTCGTCAAGTACTTAGTCGAATTTGCTATTCATGGACAAACGTTTAATTTCTCAAAGATGTTTGACTACAGATAATTCTCCCTAGCCCGATAGGAATTGCTATATACAAGATTTGTTCGGGAATACTATGATAAACATTCTTTTTTCTGGACAATGGTTTTGATTGCAGATAAGCACTATCACTCTGTCATTGCTAATTTAAAAGAGATCGTTTTTCAGACAAATCTCGATGGCATCATCACGACCCTCAACCCAGCCTGGACCAACATAACAGGGTTTAGCCAGCAAGCAAGTCTAGGAAAAACGCTGTGGAGCTTTATTCACCCAGAAGATCAAGCAGAAGTCCAATCAAAGTTGCAATTCTTATTACTTGGCACAGCACCGGACTGTCAATTCCAATCTCGCTATCTGACTCAAGATAGAGGAAGTGGCTGGATGGATTTATACGCTTGTCCTATCAAAGATCAGAATGGCAAATTAGTCGGTCTCGCGGGGTCTTTTGCCGATATCACAGAGACAAAGGCTCAAGAGCAACGACGCAGTGTAGAACGAGCAGTCACAGATACACTAGCTGAGGCCGTGAGCCTTGGTGAGTTAATTCCTAAACTCTTGATGGCCATTTGCCAAAGTTTAAATTGGGAATATGGAGAACTATGGATGCCCACCTCTCCCACAGAAAGCCCCAAGTGTTTGGAGAGCTGGTGTCGTTCCCTCAATTCAGCATCACAGGATCTCGCTCTTTTTGAAGCACCCGCGATACCCACAGCAACACAAGATGAGCCGCTCATCTTTGCACTAGGTGCAGGTTTTATAGAGCAAATTTGGGCCAGCGATGGGCTGACTTGGTTAACACAACTAGCACCAGAACCACATAGCTCTTGTCCAATGCGTTCAGCAGCAACACGAACCGCTTTTAGTATCCCCATCTCAGATGGTTCTGAACACTTAGGGGTAATGCTGTTTTTCAAACGGGCCTATCATCCCATCGACGAGCCTTTATTAAGACGGCTGAGGTTAATTGGGCTCCAGATAGGAGAATTCGTGATGCGAATTCAAGCCGAGAAACAGCTCCGTCATCAGCATCACCGACTGCAATCAGAGCTCAAAGAAGCTGCGGCCTATATGCGCTCGCTTCTGCCTCCACCGATGACCGAAGGGGTTAAAATTGCACATCAATTTGTCCCCTCTAACCAACTAGGCGGCGATGCCTTTGACTACTATTGGCTAGATTCTGACAATCTTGCCCTCTACCTACTTGACGTATCTGGTCACGGCGTCCGCTCAACACTCCTCTCCGTCGGGGTTCTCAATCTGCTCCGTAATCAGTCATTGCAGAACACTGACTTCTACCAGCCTCGATCAGTACTCTCCAACCTCAATCGGGCATTTCAGATGAGTGAAAACGGCGAAGATTATTTCACCATTTGGTATGGCGTTTATAACCGCACTCAGCGAATCTTGAACTACGCTTCAGCAGGCCATCCCCCCGCACTATTACTATCCTCCACTGCAGTGGTCTCCTCTCTATGTTCTAGCGGGTTACCAATCGGCATGCTCCCCGATGTGACTTACCAGCAAGAAAATCACACAATTGCTCCTGACAGCACTCTATATCTATTCAGCGATGGGGTATTCGAAATTACCACTACCGATGGCAAGCGCTGGCAATTTGAACAGTTTTCAGAACTGATCCAGATGTATCATCAGCGACGCCCCCACAATCTCAACAAAATCTTTACTGAGATTACCCGGATCCAGGGTCAGGAAACGCTAGAAGATGACTACTCACTGATTCAGGCTGACTTTATCACTGAGGGAAATACATAATGAGCCAACAGCCCCAACATCTCCTTTGCATTCACGAAACAGATGGCATCCGAACCATTCGGTTACACCAGGATAGCTATTTGATTGGCCGAGATAAACACAATGACATCGTGCTATTTTCCAAAACAGTGTCAAGATGTCATGCCCATCTCATCCGGATTCCGACCAGCCACTCCGCAGAGATTTGTTACCGCATTCATGACGGTGATACAACCGGCAAACTCAGTACAAACGGGATTACGATCAATGATCTTGATAGCAAAATACATGACTTAAGCAATGGCGACACCATCACAATCGGTAAGGTCAAAATCTCTTACCATATTGAACAGGCTGTATCTTTGCATCAAACTCAACTATCTGCCACGGCACATCTTCAGCAAGTCGAAGATCTATCAGCACCACGCAATCCAAAATTGACGATTGTCCCTCAAGCGGCCCCAAAAACTCCCAAGACAGGTGAGATACCTGAGGAATGGGACGATGATCTTCCAGCCACAACATTATTCCGGCGATAGCAAATAGCCCTGATATAAATAGCCATATCAACGGCTTGCCAATCTCACACAGAATGACAGCATGATCTAACTTTAGCGGGCTTCATCCCTGAAATAGAGAACGGTTTCTTACTTCAAGTCTTTAATGTAAGAAACCGTTCCTAAATATCTAGAAGTGATACTGGTACTCTAGATGAGCATTTCCTAAGAAACTGAATCGACAGCAATATTAGCAAGCACAGCAAGAAGCTGCTGATCAGATGTTCATTGAATCAAGGTGTCTTCTGCATCTCCTCCTAAGCCTTGAAGGAATTACAGAGTGTCCATGTTTAATCTTTGTGCCCAAAAAATACGGTCTTGGCCCACTTTAAAGTCAAGGATTATATCAGGGCCTGCATCAACGTCTAATCCACAAGACCGAGAATCATGCTGTGGCTAAACCGCATCAAAGGAAATTTTCATGAGTGAATAGTCATCATCAAAACTGTTGTTGCCAGCAATCTGCTGAATCTGCTGGAATAGCGGATCGAGAGAGTCAAGCTGCTGACGCTGGTATTCAGAAACCATGCTCATAAAGCTGTCAAATGTCCAGACTTCACCATTGGGTTGCAGAATTTCATAGACCCCATCACTAAACAGGTAAAGTGAACTTCCTGCTTGTATGTCACATTCATACTGATCATAAGGGAACCCAGTCATCATACCGATAGGGATACTTCTCACTTCTAAAGGCTTAATTGGATGCTGTTCAGAGGCCAAGAGTACAGCGGGATGCCCGCCACTCGAATACTTCAACTTCTGAGTCTTACAGTTATAGACCCCGTACCAAATGGTGAAGTAATCATCTCCTTGTTCATTCATTTGGAAGATTTCGTTGAGACCATCTAACACAGAGTTAGGCTGATAGAAATCTGTTGCCAATAAGGATTGCGATCGCACTACATTCAGCACGGATACTGACAGTAACGTAGAGCGAATCCCGTGTCCCGCTACATCCAGCAAATAAATAGCGAGATGCTCGGAGTCCAGCCAATAATAATCAAAGACATCTCCGCCCAACTGATTAGACGGAATAAACTGGTGTTGAATAGAAACAGGGCCGGACAACGGCAGCGGAATTAAGGATTGGACATAGGCCGCTGCCTGATTCAATTCAAATTGCAGTTTTTCATGTTGGTGCTGAACTTCCTCCTCCGCTTTTTTACGCATTATGAATTCACCGAGCTGAGCACCAATTGACCCCATAACTTTCAATAGGCTAGTGTCTTCTGCTTGGTGTTCCCGTTTGCTAAAGAACATTACCCCTAAACGGTTATAGCCTTCTAGGATTGGAAAGCTAAAGGCAGTTTCCATGCCTGCTTGCTGAAAAGAACTGACCTGGACATCCTGAATCGTATAATCGCTTAACCAAAGCGGACTGTTATGGCCCCAAATAAGGTGAATGATGCTGGCAGCCAACGCAAAATGGACTGAACTAGACTCCATTGAGATAGCATCCATCTCGTTTACCGATGCAGACCAGCTTTCCGAACATTCCAAGGAGTGGCTTTTCTCATCCATCAGCCAAAGCTCGCCGTATTCCCAGCCCAAGCTTTGACTAATAGCCTTTAGTAAGCGAGGCAGGGCTTCTCTCAAGGTTGTAACTTCTGCCAAAACTCGGGTGGTTGCTCGCTTAACGTTAAGGCGTTGATCCTGATATTTGCGTTCCGTGATATCTGCTAGGGAACCAGAAATTCCAACTACTATGTCATCGGGTCCTGGAATGGCACAAGCATAGATCTCCATCCAGCCAAAGCTACCCGATTTGTGTAAGAAGCGGACATCAAAGCGACATTCAGACTGTTGATTAAGAAAAAGCTGCTCAATATATTGCTTGCATTGCTGGTAGTCTTCAGGATGAACAAATTGCGTTAAGGGATGATTAATCGTCTCCTGCTGTGAAAATCCAGTTAATTCACACCAAACAGGATTGAGAAAGGTTAAATTCCTTTCCTGGTTAATCTGGAAAATGACCTCTTTTAAATTATCTACCACTGACCGATATCGGGCTTCACGGTCTCGAAGGGCCTGATCAGCCCAACTAGCTTCTAATAAATGGTGCAACCGACGTCGTAAAATTGGGGGATAAATGGGCTTTGTCACATAATCCATTGCTCCCGCTGCAAAGGCTTTGTCCACCGAAGCTTGATCCTCTAGACCGGTAATCATCAGGATCGGCGTAGATGTGCCTAAAGGCAGTTTTTGTAATTCTGCACAGCAGGTAAAACCATCCATAACGGGCATCTTTGCGTCTAACAGAATCATGTCAGGCTTACGGGCTAGATAGGCGTTTAAGCATTCTTGACCATTCTCAACATCAACCACCTCACAGCCGTCTTGCTCCAGAATCAGACGGAGAATGAGTCGGCTGGATCGATCATCATCAACAACCAAAATTAGAGGGGTACGATTTTCCAAAGTCTGACTCATTTCACCAACGCTAAAGAGTAGGGAAGAAAAATGAAATATAGCTCATAAACTTGACGTCCATATCATAAATTCTTTGAACAATTCAACAATTGAAAATAGCTAAATCTATTCATATATATGGCTTTTAAATGCAAGGAGTAATATATATAGTCATTGCTGATCTTCAAAATTCCACTCTTTATCCTTGCTTTATCTGTGTCTAGTGCCAAGATGCTGTCCACATAAATGCTGAGTTCTAAAGCTATGACTATTTCTCAGTGGTTTTTACTGCCATTAGAGGCCAAAATCTTTTTTATTCTTTATGACACGAACGTCGAGGCATTAATTTTTTTCAATTAAAGTTGATTTTTTGAAGTGCCCAAAAATAGGTTACCCCAAGGCTATTGCATTATAAATAATTGATCTAAAAAGAAAAATATAAAAACCAAAAACCTTACTAGGCATGACTTTAAAGACATATATCCTAATTGGATCAATTTATTGAAATACCCTCAAATGGTTCTGGGAATGTTCTCTCGCTCTCGGAATTGGGAATTCTGAATGTATGACGCCTATTTGTGGATTATAAGTAGCGTCTTTGCCCCCACCTCAGCAAAACTGGACTAGGAGTTCAACAGATGAGCCACAAAGTTATTCAGCCCACAGAAGTATTAGACGGGATCAGTGCCAATACATTACGTCATGAAATTAGCGATGTGATCGCAAAAGATGTGAAAACGATTCTAATAGATTTGCAAAACGTCACCTTTATGAATAGTTCAGCGATTGGAGCGTTAGTGGCAGCCTTTAAAGCGGTGCGCTCGGAAGGCGGCAACCTATCGTTATGCTCGCTGACTGATCAGGTTCGCATCATCTTTGAAATAACCAAAATGGACCAAATTTTTGATATCTACGCCGATCGCCATGAATTTGAGCAAAAGATTGGCATTCCCGCCAGTTAGCATTCTCTCAAGCATATTACAGCTTCATTTGGCATGGATTCAAAAACCATAGATTTTAGGTTGCAGTTCGCAAAATAAGCCATCAACGAACGATGACTGGACCTCAAATACTCAGGTCAGACTATGCCCTTTGGAAGCGATTAAAGCCCAGTAGCTCTAATCAGTGAGGAGGAGGTTCTTAGGGTTTTGACATCTTTAAGTAAGGTCAGAAGTTACTGCTCTCGACGCTTAAGGTGAACCCACTTGGTCGATGATGAGCAAGTGGGTTCTTGTGTAAGCTGGGCTCTAACGATATCCTCCTTCTGCTCCAATCGGGATGTAGTTGCCCCTTGTGCTTTGCATGTCAAACTCTGAACGAATTCCTTAAGCTGTTTGAGAATGAGGAAGATATTACCATGGCATAGGGTGTCAGATATAGCTGCTTTTTGACCATCCCTTAAGCCTTTTGCACCATCACCAATTATTTTGTCGGGGTCGAACCCACAGACTTGGAATCCATCCCCAAGTGTCTTCATCTCGATGCTCTGCCGCTTTCAGGAGGTAGCAATAAGTGGAGAAAGCATCCACTCCTGTCAGTACTGGCATCCGGCCTTGAAAGATTTCATTATGAAGACCCTGCTTAATCATAGATAGGTCTTGATCTGGGTTGATTTCTGCTGCCTTTGCAGCTGCGACTTGCAGACGATTGTGAACGATTCCTATACTAATCAACCAATCAAACAGAACGTGCAGTAGCTCAACGACACCTTGATAGGAGTTGTGGCAGATCAACACCAAGGCCAGAGTCAGTTGGAATCGCCAAGTTTTAGTGATTGGCAAATAGAACAGAACCTCGTCATCCTCTTTTGAAGCGAGAAAAGATTCATTCAATGCTTATGCAGCAATTTCCTCCTGCTCATACTTCCGACTGACTTGATTCTTTCTGGAAATACGAGCAATGGGCATGGATCTTGATAGAGCCTGCAGCCGATATCTTTCCGGATTTTAGGAGGAAGGGTGGCTGCAATGGCAGGGGGAGAAATCATGCTGGATAATCCAGTCAGAGGAGGAAACGACAAGCCTCCAGACTACCTGATCGCTCATGACACTGTTACCCACAAATGAACCAGGCCCTTCATTTTTCCTGTGCTTACTTTATGGCATTGTTCGATGCTCAATCTTTGGCTACAGATGAGTCGGTAGTTGGAGGTTGCCAAATAGCTGCATTAATGAGCGCCCAAGTTAGGGAAACATTGTAGATCGCCCAAGCAGAATTGAGGAGGTGCAGGCCAGGGTTATCTAGACTGCCTGTAGCATATCGAAATAGACTCCAAGAGATCCCTAAAAAAGTCAGGATAACTATCGTAATTTGAGGAATAACAAGACCAAGGTATACACCAGATTGCCGCTGTTTGGAGGTCACTTGGAACTTAGCCGGACGACCAGTAAAAACGCTCCAAACGGCTTTAATGAAGAGGGGAAAAAGTGCGATCGCAAATTGTTCTGCCCGCCATAGTTCCGATTTCTTAATTCCCCAAGCTGCCGCCATAAAGGTCATACGATTGAGAAGGAACGCAGGGACAAAATGGATAGCAAATGCCCATCCATAAGTTTGCACTGGAGTAGCTCCTGTAAAGAAATAGAGAATCGGACAAGTAATGAAAATCAGGGTAAAGAATCCTGAGAAGTAACTGTACATAGTCTGGAAGTATTGCAATTGCTGCCAAACAGTCAGCCCTTTTTTGGTTAGCGGATTCTCTTGCACGAGAACTTGAATGGTTCCTTGGGCCCAGCGCAATTTTTGTTTGAGCGTAGAACTGAGATCGTCAGGAGCTAAACCTACCGCTAAGACTTCATGATGGTAAACTGATTCCCAACCTGCATCATGCAAACGCATAGCGGTGTTCATATCTTCAGTGATACTGGCACTAGAGACGCCACCCACTAGTTCAAATTCTTCTAATCGGTTCTGGTTAACTAGATACTCATCAGCAAAGTTCTGTAAACCTACGCTAACGAGAGCTTCTCGGCGTAATATGGCATTTGTACCGGTATAAAAGGCCGAACCCATGCCGTCTTTACCTTGTTGAATGGGGCCATAGAATAATCGGGCTTGATGGCCAAAAGGATCGCCAGGAGGGATATTGTAAAAGTCTTGAGGGGTTTGCACAAAAGCAATATTGCTAGCTTTGTAAGTCCCATCTTGCATGCTGTAGTCAAAAAAATAGGGAAGGACTCGCTGAAGAAAACGAGGTTTGGGAATATGATCAGCATCCAAGGTCAAGAGCAGATCACCGTCAGTTTCCCCAGAGAACAAAGCGTAGTTGATGTTACCGGCCTTAGCATGATGAGGTTTCCCTTTGGGCTTAGGACGAGCAATATAACGGCAGCGCGCCAAGTTAAATAAGTCCTGCTCTTTTTGGTCAATAGCTCGCTGTATGCGCTTGACTCCTGCCTGAAGGTACTCAGTTGCAGACCCATATTGTTGATTCAACAGACGGGTAGCTTGTTGCAGGCTATGGAGATAACCTTTGAACTGATGAGTTTTATCTTGGCTTAAATCGCCCTCCGGCTCATAAATCTTGATCGCAATGAGACACTGACGCTGATCGAGGGTGGGACTACTGTAGCTAATAAAGTCAGCACATTGGCGCATGATGCCAAAGCCCCGCTCTCCTTCAGCCATCAGGTCAACCTCTTCCAGAGATTTGAAAATTTTGTCAGGGTCATCTAGCCCTGGACCGAGATCCCAAATTTGCAGGATTAAGGAGTTGCTGGAAATATTTAGCTCTAAGTCAATTGGCGTATGGAGAGGAAGATTTTGATGGGCATATTTCAAGACATTGTCGAAGCCTTCGCCCAAAATGGTTTTCAGCTCTAACCAAGTTCTTATCGGGATGTGAGGTTGCTTGCACTGGTCAAACCAGTCCAGAACCACTTGGGCATTTTCCCGTTTGCTTTCCACCGTGAGAGTATAAGACTTTAATTGCTCTTCTCCAGCAGCAACTTCTGAAACCAGACTCTGAAGATGCTGCAGCTTGGCTTTGAGCTGAAGACGCTGCGCGTTTATTTCATCCGCCGCCGTGCGGAGGTGAGGCGTTTGCAGATCAGCAATACATAATTGCTCTGACATTTGCCGCATGGGTGGGGAATTCCCGTCATCTAGCACATAAACCTTAAGCTTCGTTGCGGGATAGTCGAGATTTAAGGCAGCTTCAGCTGTTTCGCGAACCATCTCTACAGGCTCGTTATAGCAGGTAATAAACACATCAATACTGGGCCACTCAGACTCCGGCAAGGTCGGACGCATCTGTCTAAGGGGTTTAACCTCTCGCACAATCGGCCGCCAGAGTCCGATAAAAAACATCACCCCGCCGATATAGCTATAAATTTCTGCCAGCAGG
>CALDHF010000199.1 GCA_937941595.1 uncultured Acaryochloris sp.
ACCCCTGAGCAATCTCACAACCAAGTTTTTGGAGTTGATGATATTGCTCTGCGGTCTCCACACCTTCGGCAATAATTTCATGTTCGAGATTGTGGCCCATTTCTATCATGGAGCCAATCAGGGTTTTGGATTTATGGTCGACGAGCATATCATCAATAAAGTATTTATCAATTTTCAGACAGTCAACCGTCAGATGTTTGAGAGAGGCAAACGATGAGTAACCTGTCCCAAAATCATCGATTGCCAGTAAAACACCTAGATCTTTCAACTCTCGAAAAATCGAGAGATTTTGGTGGTCCGTTTGCACCACACTCTCGGTAACCTCCAGCTCTAGTTCTGTCGGTACCATGCCTGTGTCATCAAGAACACGCTTAATCAAGGACACAAAATCCTTATCGAGAAAATGGACTGGAGAAATATTCACGGCCATCCGAATTGCAGGCAAACCGACCTGCTTCCAGGTAACCGCTTGATTACAGGCTGTTCTTAATACCCACTCAGTAAGAGGCTTAATCATGCCGATTCTTTCGGCTGTAGCAATAAATTCAGCAGGTGGAACCTGACCTAATTGTGGGTGATGCCAGCGTGATAATGCTTCAACACCGATAACGTTGCCAGTGAGTATCTGAATCTGGGGCTGATATACCAGCGACAAATGCTGGTTTTCGACCGCTTCCCTTAAATTTTGCTCCACGCGAAACCGGTACTCTGCTTTTTGAGTCAGTTCAGTGTTATAGAACGCATATCGATTTCTCCCGCGTTCCTTGGCCGCATATAGTGACGTATCAGCAGCTTTGATTAAGGTGGAGAGATCTCGAGCATCATCGGGGTAGTGGGCAATGCCAATACTGCAAGCCGGAGTGAATTTCCTTGCCAATAATTCGATGGGCTTTGATACGCTTTCCAGACAACGTTGAGCCACATGGGCAGCAGCATAGTCATCATCTACATCATTCACAAGGATACAGAATTCATCCCCACTAAGACGGGCAACAAAATCTACGTCACGAGCAACCCTTCGTAGACGCTTAGCAATTTCCTGGAGCAACAAATCACCAGCATCATGCCCTAGACTGTCATTCACACCCTTGAAATTATCTAAGTCGATGTAAAGGAGGCCCAAGCGAGATGAATTGCGGTCAGACTGTTTGATTGAGGTTTCAAGATTTTGATAGAAGTGGGCACGACTGGCAAGCCCCGTTAAGTCATCCGTAAAGGCCAATTCTCGGATACGCTTCTGGGCTTGGTCTCGCTCCATCACAATCCCAGCTAGTCTGGCTGCGGACTGAAGATCGTTGGACTCTTCCTCATTCGGTAATGCCGGGTAATCGTAGTACATCCCAAATGCACCTAATACTAATCCTGAGGAATTTTTGATCGGTTCAGACCAACAGCAACGCATGCCATGGGGAAGCGCCACATGTTTGATTTTGGCCCACTTTGGATCTGTATCAATATTCTCAACAAGAACACGCTTTCCGGTATAAGTCGATGTGCCACATGAGCCCACATTTGGGCCATTTTTGAGACCATGAACTGCATCGCAATACTCCTTGGGTAGACTGGGAGCGCCGCCATGCATGAGCCGGCCATCTTGTAATTCCAGCATTGAGCAACGCAATCCAGGGTGACGCCCTTCATACATTAATGCGATTTCTGGATAGATTTCTGACGCGGGTTTCCCTGTTGCGATCATTTCCAGAATTTCGGCATTTTTGTGATCAAATGCGTCTGCTTTTTTGCGGGCTGTGATATCAACGTGGGTTCCCACCAGACGAACTGCTTTTCTATCAGAACCGCGATGGACAAGAAACGCACGGGATAGGACAAAAATCTCATGCCCTGCTTTATGCAGCATCCGCATTTCAACATCAAACGCATCGGCTCGACCGACTAAGTAATCTTTAACCAGTTGCAAGACCCTGCCTTGATCATCTGGATGAACTAGATTTTGCCAAGTGCTTAGATTATCAGTCAGCTCATCATCCTCATAACCCAGCATGTTTTTCCAGCGGGGTGAATAATAAACTTCATTGGTTTCCAAGTTCCAGTCCCAAAGCCCATCATTCGCTCCGCGCATAGCTAGAGAAAACCGTTCCTCGCTTTTCTGAAGTTTTTCTTCTGATTCTCTGCGAGCCGTAACATTGTGTCCAACACCTAGCACACCGATCAGACCACCGTTGTCGTCATACATGGGCAGCCTGCTGATTTCTAGCAGCTCACGATGTCCATCCGTGGCAAATGTTGTCCATTCTTCTTCTATGGATGGAATGCTATTTCTGATGACTTCCAGGTCGTACTCCCGGGACAAATTGGCCAACCTAGCATCAACAAAATCGTAATCGGTCTTACCCAAAATTTCTCGTTCAGGGGCTCCGAAACAATCTTCGAAGCGCTGATTACAGGCTAGGTATACACCCTCAAGATCTTTTAGCCAGATCAGATCTGGCAGAGTATGAATGATAGTTTTGTAAAATCCAATATCTTTCCGGAGTTCTTGCGGCATATTTTCTGCAGCAGAAGTTTCCTTAAAGCTTACAGAGAGAGCCGATTGGATATCACATTGCATGACAAATTTCTGTGGATTCGATACTTATATTTTTCATATGATCTCTATGATAAAAGTTGTTATCAGGATCAGAATCCGTATTTTGACTGAATATCAGTTCGCATTTATTAAAGATCTTAAAAAAACTCTATAGGTAAGGGCAAAGATCAATTTTTTAGGCTGTAAATCTACGTACCACAAAGGCCTATCACAATTACAAACGTGGTTATATGGCTATTGAACACATAACATCTCCTTGGAATAAATTTCACGCAACTTGCAAATTTCTAGAAAAAATTCATGCTAACCACAGATTAAATCCCTTAAATAAATACAAATTCAGCCCCTTAACTAATACACTTCAATTACTAAAACCATACTAACGATTTCTTGAGCCATAGAATCTTCCTTTGTCGAACAATTAGCCATCAAAGCTGCAAGACTAGGCCTTAAATATAACGAGACTCATATATTTCAATGAACAACTAAAACTCATACTCCTACTACATTCACGTTGCAATATAATTTTGAATAAGTTTAGATGCCTATTGGTTTATTTGCTCTCTTTTAGTTCCAATGATGAGAATATTTGCAAGTCTTAGTAGTATAAATTCGCTCCGTTTCTGCATAACACTCATCATCAAAAAACAGCCAGCCTGGAAATCGTTTTCTCCTGACGGTGCTTGACATGCCGAAATATCGCATAACTACGGGAATTCTCTATCTATCCTCTCGTTCAAAAAATAAATTCCAAAAAGAGAACAGCATCTAATCGGTCTTAATCTTTGTCCAAACACTTATTCATCCAAGGGTGGACATGCATACTGGAGCAATAGCCAAGGTTTTATTTTTTCATACTGCGCCTGCTTGTACAGTGAGACTTTTACTGAATTCATCCACTAATCGGGTTTATCAGAAATTATGGGCAGTTTATATAACGATTGATCTAGTTTCATAAATCAGCGATATTTACCAGCAGCACCTTGTTATTGGCGTTGCCACGAACAGTTTTCCGACCTATCCAACGCGATATCGATGAGGATCCCCATCCTGGGCTACCAGTTGTTTATGATGTGTTTGGTTATCGTGATGTTGAGAGTAGTATTCTTTATCCATTGATGCCTGCATGGCATCTGTATAGATCGACTACTAGGGGCTTCGAGAGCTGGTTATGTCTGTAAATAAGCCGTATTTTCAAGTACCTATTGTTGAGTCTGGTGAGACGCTTTTACCCATTCCCAATGATTTTTTTGCTTTTGAGACCCCTCATCCCTACGAAGTGTTAGGGGCTCCCTATGAACATGCTTCTCCTTACTATCTGCGAGAAGGCGTATTGTTGGCTCTCAAGGAAGCACAGAACTATCTGCAACAGATCCAGCCCAATTGGCAAATTATGATTTTTGATGCCTATCGCCCCATTGCGGTGCAGGCCTTTATGGTGAATTTCACTTATGCACAAGTCTTGCGTGAAAAAGGGTGGCAAGCAAAGACCTTACCCCCTGAACAAACGAATATCGCCTGGCAAGAAGTCTATGAGCTGTGGGCACCTCCAAATCTAGACCCCAAGGCACCACCTCCCCATAGTACGGGTGCTGCAGTTGATGTCACCCTCTTTGATACCGAAACCAATGAGTCTATTTTTATGGGTTCAGAGATTGATGAATTGGGGATGCGATCGCATCCCCAATTCATCAATCTCTGAACCCATAAAAATAGACTCATTGG
>CALDHF010000200.1 GCA_937941595.1 uncultured Acaryochloris sp.
GAAAGTCATCTGGATCAATTAGAGTGTTATAGGTCAAACTGAAGTTTTCAAGTAGCTCTTCAGGGTAGTAACCCGTGAGGGCCAAGCACCCTCGACTCAGAGATTTCTTCGACCATTCCACATCATGATTGCAAGCAAAAACAATCCCAGGTAGAGAATTAATTAATGCTTGGAGATTCGATCCAGGAAGGTCCCAAGAATTTTTTTGGAGGGTCGTATATTTATCGGAATCCTTGCGATTACTGGGGTAATATAAGCTGTTCTTCAGGGGGAGAGACTCTGACAAATCTTGAATGTGAACCTGTTTGAAGAGAATAGCTTTAAAACAATGGTTGACATCCGATAATGGAGACATGCTTAGCTTGATTTTCTGCTCTTTGTGATGAATTTCGAACTGCAAATCTGCCCATACCTTTTCTTGTAGAGATAAGTTGGTCAAGATGCTATTGAAATGTCTGACATCAAGAGGAGTGAAGTAATCATAAAGATACTGGGGACGTTTATTTTTAGAAGTTGGTCTATTGCATAAAGAATAATAAGCTGCATTTGCATACAGAATTTTAAGACCTTTTTCGCCTTCAGGTTCCAATTCAGTGATTAGAATGACCTCATCTGTCGCCAGCATGGCCTTTTCCAATAACTCATGAATATTTAAATCATAAGTCCTAACAATACTGCCCCAATGGCCTACCTGCTGACTCAAAAGATCATCTGACATTGTTTCTGCGCCTTTTACCCTAAACCCATAGTTCCCGTTTTATTGCTCTAAGTTCTCTTTTTTAATTATCCTCTTGCAGTGGGAATATATAATCTCCTGAACCTGAAATTCAATTTTCTGGGGATTATTCTATATTGATGTGGATTTTGAAAACAATCGTTAGTTGAAGAGAACCAAGACTGATATACACTTCTGATTAAATCGTCAGTTAATGAAAGTGAAAAATATTGACAATCTATATTAATGGTAAAAGAATTGAAACTGTAGTTAGTTCTTGAGGGTGACTCTTAATCTGCAATTCCCCACCATGCAGTTCAGAAATGAGTTTGGTGATAATCAGGCCCAAGCCCACATGCTTATGTTTGTACAAAGTATGGTCGAATTGCATGTGAGATCCTAGGCGAGAAATTTGTTCAGCACTCAGTCCTGCACTCTGATTTGTGATTTTGAGATGGAATGTTTTTCCTCGAGAAGAGCTAATAAGACTGACGGGGGTTCCGAAGGCAGAGTAGTCAAAAGCGTTTTTAACAACCTCTTCAACTAATTTCCTGAACTTGAGTTGAGCCAGTTGGACCGTCGATTCTTCTAATTCCAGCTTTAAGTCTGTTGTGCGGTTAGTGCGTCGAGATTGCGATAGAGCCACCTCTAAGATCACTGATTTTGTGGGACTCTCGCCTGGATAATTCCGTAAAATCCGAAGGCGTTGTGGATCTCTTTCGATATCAACTAATTCATTGTACAGGAGTGAATTTTGCAAATGTTGGCGTAACCATACTCCGGCATGATCAATGTCATGGAGAATTGTATTGACACTATCTGAAGTATCAAATTGATCTATATGCTTGAGTTTGAGAGCTTGAACACCATCAAAAATAGTTTGTAACGGATTGTGTATTTCCTCCGGCAGCGATCGAATTAGATCACAGCAAACATCATCCCAATGGGGTTGAAGAATTTGCTCACCAGTCGTCTGCTTTTCTATTTGAGCACTGACTGCTCCGAGGAGCTCATCTCGGGTAAAAGGCTTTGTTAGATAATCATTAGCACCTAATTCCATCCCCAAACGCAGATCTGTTTTACTAGCTTTTGCTGTCAGGAAAATAATGGGAACAGATTGAAGATAGGGATTCTGCCGCAATTGAGTCATGACACTATAACCATCAAACTCAGGCATCATAATGTCGCAAATGACTAAATCAGGTATTTCTTCTTGTGCCAAGAGAACACCAATATGGCCATCTTCTGCTTCAATTACGTTAAATTTCTCAGCAGCGAGTAGTTCACAAATGATGCTGCGAATATCATCTTGATCTTCAATGACCAGAACTTTTGACATGATGGCTATGTATCGCGAAACCCATCTATTTTTTGTCACCAAAAATGGTGGGGATTGGATAATTAATGGAGTCACCCTAATGTAATTTGCTCCTTATGGAACCTTAAATTTAGGGTGCATCTAGATCCTCAGAGAGAAGCATATCTTCTTAGTATGCCCAATAACGTAGTGACTCGTGCAAGTTCGTGCTTAGCAACAACAGCCAGCATCTATATAAGGATCATGACACTTGCTCTTTGATGAAATCAATCAAATTGCTCCCTCCCCAAATCGCAGCCCCTAAGACGGAGAGGGTAATTGCAGCACCAAATAAACAGACAACAAGCCCCCCTAGACTGATCGCACCATCATCTTCTAGCAAACCAAAGCCAGTCACGAAAACACCAATCGCAGGCACAGTGTTAGTCAGTGGAAACGGAATCATCATAGAAATTCCCATTAATGCCAAAATAACGCCAATAGCGCTCCGGCCGATGACGCTGGTGCAAACTGGATAGAGGCGTGGACGGGTCACCGCTTCAATCCGTTGCAACCAAGGTAATGCTTTTGTCAGGATCGTTTGTACCGTGGACAGAGACACTGGATGCTTTACAAATTGTTTAGGAAACCAAGGTTGCGTGGAGCCAGCAATCATCTGCATCGCCAGCAGGAAAATGATGATGCCAAAGGGGATGGAATATCCAGGTGCAGGCACAGGCAGTGCGGAAGGGATGGCCAGGAGTACAAACAAAACACCAAAAACCCTTTCTTCTGCTAATGTCAAGAGCTCTTGTAATGTGACCTGTGGTCCATGTTCATCGTTTAAAAAAGTCTGTTTGAGTTCAGCAGAGAGACGAGCCATAACAATAGAAAAACAAATTAATGTACGATGTGTAGTCGGGTTTGTATGCTGAATTCAGGATTGAATAAAATTCCAATGGTATTGTTGCTGACAACCTAGGTATTTTTGTTCTACAAGTCGTATATCGTCTTTAACTCACATTTAGGTTTTTGACCGAGAGAGAAAAAAGCTACTGATATTTATCTATCATGCAAAAAAAGAATCACAGTGTGGCTAACTGGGCTATTGACTTAGCAAGATCGATGTAGAATAGCAGGCTAATCTGAACTTGAGGCTGTTTTGTGGTTTAAAGCTATCCATGGACATTAGACATTAGGTTTGGCAAAAGGAAGATCGGTCTTAAGCGAGCATCAAGGAATGCCTCACTATAATTAACACAGGATCAAATAAGTACACCATTGAGAAGAATAGTATGAGCCCACAAGTTTTGACCCGAGATTATAAAGTTGCGGATATAGCCTTAGCTGATTGGGGCCGCAAAGAGATGGCCATTGCTGAAGGTGAAATGCCTGCGTTAATGACAATTCGCGCCAAGTATCGCGATAGTAAGCCGTTGCAGGGTGCTAAGATCATTGGCTGTATTCACATGACGATTCAGACGGCGGTCCTGATTGAAACCCTCTGTGAGCTGGGTGCTGAGGTACGCTGGTCTTCTTGTAATATTTTTTCAACTCAGGATCATGCTGCTGCGGCTATTGCTGCTGCTGGTGTTCCTGTGTTTGCCTGGAAGGGTGAAACGGAAGAAGAATATATTTGGTGCATTGAACAGACCTGCCGCACGTCTGAAGGTAATCTGTGGGATGCCAACATGATTTTGGATGATGGGGGTGATTTAACCGGCCATATTCATGAAAAGTACCCTGATATGCTCAACCAGATTCATGGGGTGACCGAGGAAACCACCACTGGGGTGCATCGGTTGTTAGAAATGCTGGAGAAGGGAGAATTAAAAGTCCCAGCCATTAATGTCAATGACTCTGTTACTAAGTCCAAAAATGACAATAAATACGGCTGCCGTCATAGCTTGAATGATGCCATTAAGCGAGGCACGGACCACTTGATGTCTGGTAAGAAGGCATTGGTGATCGGCTATGGCGATGTGGGTAAGGGATCTGCTGCTTCTCTGCGACAAGAAGGCATGATTGTCAAGGTAACTGAGGCTGACCCCATTTGTGCCATGCAAGCTTGCATGGACGGTTTTGAGGTTGTCTCTGCCTATAAGAATGGCCGCAATGATGGCACTGCTAACAGCGTTAACAAGGACTTGTTAGCGAATACTGACCTAGTTGTCACGACAACGGGCAATTTCAATGTTTGTGATGCGAATATGCTGACCGCTCTTAAACGAGGTGCTGTGGTTTGCAACATTGGTCACTTTGACAATGAAATTGATACTGCATATATGCGTAAGACATGGCGCTGGCAAGAAGTGAAGCCCCAGGTCCACCAGGTATATCGCAGTGATGATGCTCAGGACTTTTTGATTCTGTTGTCTGAAGGTCGGTTGGTGAATTTGGGGAATGGGACTGGACATCCATCTCGGATCATGGATGGTTCTTTTGCGAACCAAGTTTTAGCGCAAATGTTTTTGTTCGAGCAGAAATTCGCTGATTTGCCTGCTGATCAAAAAGCGGCTGCTTTGACCGTCGATGTGCTACCTAAGCATCTAGACGAAGAGGTAGCTCGCTATATGGTGGAAGGTTTTGGCGGGGTAATCACCCAATTAACAGAACAACAAGCCCAGTATATTAATGTTCCTGTTCAAGGACCATTCAAATCTGAGAGCTACAAGTACTAAATATCAAGTACTGAAGACTGACTATCCTTCTATCTGTCGCTCTCTATGCCTGAGATAGAAGGATGGCCAATGAGGTTGCTGATTCCTTGTTTTAGGAGTATTTATGAAAAATCGTATTTTTTTCAGCTCTACAACTTGGCAAGGGCTGCTGGCCCTGTCTGTCTGTCTAACTTTCTTGGCAGAGGTAGGACTTGGGGCTGGAGTTATGGCGCAGTCTAATTCAGGACCGAAGACGCCATCATCTCCAGCGTCTGGTGCTAACCAAGAGTCTTTAGATAAGACTAGCTCACCATCGCAAACTGGATTGTCTGTCCCTGAAAATGTACGTTTGGGAGATGATCGATATGCCCAGGCTGATTATAAAGGAGCGGTAGAGGCCTATAGTCGGGCGTTGCAAGCATATAAGCTCAATGCTTATGCACTTTACAACCGGGCTAATGCCTATCGGCAGCTGGAAGAATACGAGTCTGCGATCGCAGACTACAGTACGTCCTTAAAAATTGCGCCCGATAACCTTTTCGCCTACCTATACCGCGGTATAGCTCTCTTCGACAATCAGCAGCCCGAGCCTGCTATTGCCGATTTCACCAAAGTCATTGAGCAAGACCCAAACCATGCCCTAGCGTTCCAAAAACGGGGTGAGAGTCATTTAGCCAAAGGAGATGCGACGGCTGCCATCCAAGATTTAGAAGCAGCGGCTAAATTGTACGAAAAAGCCGAAAAATTTCGTAAACAAAGTCAGATCTTGCAACAAATTAAAAAAGTTAAATCTGCACAGTCTAAGAATTAGGGAATTTCATTGTCTGATCAGACAGATGCTTGGCATACCACCACTGTTGCTGTAGCGGTGACAGTCTACGGGTATAGAGGGTGGTGACCAAAGCAGTAGCACCTGAGTAATCCAACAGCTCTACACAGTAAGAGGGATAGCGTTTTGCTGAGAAATCAGCAATGAGACGGCGACCAATTCGTCGCCAACTGGGTTCTTTCCCTCGCCACTGCAAGCGGCAGCAGGGCCAAGGTAACTGTTCTCGATCAAATAAACGGCAACAGGGACCAATAACTCGATAACTAAACTGCTTCCCAGGGCTGTGAAAAACATATCCAGTCGGCCAAGGATGTTCCATGGAGACAAGAGGATGCTGGGTTGATACTTGGGATAGAGACATAGTCTGGGCTGTTGGCATTGTCACACTCCTCATGGATGGGACGCTTGAAGAATGGGCTGCAGACGGTTAAGTCGTTTGGGTTTGCAGAAAAGTCTCGACGGCTTGGGCCTGAGGTTGAGCAGCGATGGCTCCTGCTTGGGTCGTGGTCAAAGCACCTACAGCATTGGCATAGGTAATCATATCCTGGGCAGATTGAGCATCTATCGGGAGTCCTAATCGCCTAAGCTGATGGATAAAACCAGCGACGAAAGCATCTCCTGCCCCCGTAGTATCGACCACCTCTACTGCAAATCCAGGATGCCCCCCGATGCAGCCCTGTAACGCATAAGTACATCCCTTTTCACCAGCAGTGATTAATATGCCTTTAACCGTTGGATATTGCTGGGCAATGGTTTGAGCATCTGTTGTGTTCCATAACCACAGGGCTTCCTCCGCCGCTAGCTTCAGATAATCCGCAGCCGGGATTATCTCTAAAATAGTTTGGCGAGCGCTTTTAGGATCTGCCCAAAAAACAGACCGCCAGTTAATATCAATCAAAATTTGCATCTGATGCTGACGAGCCAATTCAATCGCCTTTTGGACCGCAGCCCCTGATTGAGGATACGCCAATTCTAGAGTGCCCAAAATTAAAAATTCGGCACTGGCAAATAAAGCTTCGGGTAATGAATCTGCCTGAAGTTGAGTATCGGCAAAATCATGGGTGTCATAATTGCCAAACCCTGCAAACGTCCGGTCTCCTGCCAAGGTACGAGTCACATAGACCTGGCGCGTGGGGGCATGGAGAGACTTTTGGATCCCGGTAACATTGACGTGTGTCCGCTGGAGCAGGTCTACGAGCTGATCGCCGGAGTCATCTGTTCCCACACAGCCTATAAACCCCGCTGATGTTCCCAACTTCACTAACCCACAGGCCACATTAGCAGGAGCACCGCCTGGATAAGGCGTCCAGGTGTCCACCGCCTGCAGATCCCGACCAGGCTGATCGGCAAGGCAGTCAAATAAGACTTCTCCCAAACATAAAATCTCGGGATTGGACATTGTTTAACTCCTTGCCAATTAGGCTGCGATGCCGCTCAGCCCTGAGGGCAGAACACTGAAAATAGATAGGCACTGGCTTTGTAGATACCCAGAGCATTGAGGGCAAGGTCTACTGATCAGAGAGATCCGATGGCCGGGTTGCAGCAAAAATTTCTGCCAAAATCTCTTGCGCCCCTTGCTCCCGCACTTTGGCTGCAAGGTCTACGCCCAATTGGGTGGCCGTGCTGATGGGACCCGCGACCATATCTTTAATCAACCGTTTGCCATCTAGACTGGCAACCATGCCAATTAAGGTGAGTTGATCTCCCTCTAGGACGGTATTGACCCCAATGGGAACTTGACACCCGCCTTCTAGCTCGTTGAGGAAGGAACGCTCGGCTATGCAGCGGTGGGTCGAGGGTAGATGTTCTAAGGCTTTAATAAATGCCAAAATTTCTTCATCTCCATCTCGGCATTCAATCCCTAAAGCCCCTTGACCCACGGCGTGGAGGGAAATCTCTGCTGGGATCACTTGATGGATGCGCTCACCAAAGCCCAGGCGCTGCAGGCCAGCAACGGCCAAAATAATGCCATCATATTCGCCCGAATCTAATTTTTGGAGACGGGTATTCAAATTGCCACGAATATCCTTGAACTCTAAATGGGGATAGTGATAGCGGAGTTGGGCCAGTCGCCGCAGCGAAGACGTACCAATTACCGTGCCTGCAGGTAAGGTTTCTAGCTGATACTTGTGATAGTCAGCATGGACGACCAAGGCATCGGCAGGATCAACCCGTTCGGTGACAGCACCCAGACAGAGACCTTCTGGCAACAGAGTCGGCAGATCTTTGAGGGAATGAACTGCTAAATCTGTCTCTTTACGAATCATGGATAGCTCTAGTTCTTTCGTAAAGAGCCCTTTATCCCCGATCTTGGCTAACGCCACATCCAGGATGTTATCGCCTTGTGTTGACATGGTACAGACTTCAAATTCACAGTCGGGGAAATGCTGTTGAAGCTGCTCCTGAACCCAGTGCGTTTGCACGAGTGCCAGTTGACTTTTGCGAGAACCAATTTTGATAACACGAGAAGGGCTGGAGACAGACATATCATCAAGTTGCTTTGACAAGCGGAAGGTGAGGGTACTTCATCAGCTTACAGAATTGCGGTGGCACCCGAAAGAGGACCCTCTGTAAGACCCAAAAAGAGGATAGGGGCCACAGGCAAATATAACTGGCCCATCCTAAAGTTGATTAGTTGGATTGTTGACCCTTTTGCTTATTGATCTTATTTTTTAATTCTTTAATCAGGGGTTGTAAGCGCTGATAGTCTTGGCTCAGTCCCTGCTTTTGGTAAATCTTGGCGGCCTGTTGATAATCCGATAGCGCAGGTTCTCGCTGCCCTAGAATGGCCTGGAGCAAGGCGCGATTGTTGTAGGCAGTTGCACTACTGTTGGGAGCCAACTTAATCGCTTGGGTATACGCTTGCAAGGCTTCGGCATGCTTCCCCTGAGTGAAATAGATATTGCCGCGGTTGGTGTAAGCAACGGTGTATTTTGGATCGAGTGTGAGAACTTGGTTGTAATCTGCGATCGCAGCTTCGTCTTGCCCTACCGCACCATAGGCAATGCCCCGATTGTAATAGGCTGAAACGTCATTGGCATTCAGGGTAATGGCTTGGGTAAAGTCGGCAATAGCGCTTTGGGGATTTCCGGCTTTCAAGTGAGCCATACCCCGATTTTTATAGGCGGCGGTGTATTTTGCATCCATTTGAATGGACGCTGTAAAATCTGTGACCGCAGCAGGGTGATCTCCTTGGTTTAGATGGGCAATTCCGCGATTGTAAACAGCGGCGATATACGTCGGATCCGTCTTAAGGGCAGCAGTATAGTCAGCAATAGCAGTAGAATGATCGCCAACCCTAGCGCGAGCAACGCCTCGATTAAAGAAGGCCAAGGCAGACTTGGGATTCAACTTCAGTACTTGTCCAAAATCCTGAATTGCAGCTGCATGATTGCGGGTGGCAGCATGGGCACGCCCCCGATTCAAGTAGGCTTCAGCATTATTTGTATCTTTCTGCAAAACCTGGTTGTAGTCGTTGATAGCTGCTTTGTAATCGTTAGTAGCAGCAAAGGCTAATCCCCGGTTTAAGTAGATCTTCGTCAACTCAACTTTAGGTGGATTCAGTTGAATCACTTTTGTATAATCTGCGATCGCAGATGAGTTATTCCCTAAAATCCGATGGGCGTACCCTCGATTCAAATAAGCCAAGGCATAGTCTTCATGGAGTTGAATCGCTTTACTATAATCAGCGACAGCCGCTTTAAAATTGCCCTGGCCGTATTTCTCAAGTCCTTGACGCAAATGGATTAAAGCCTGCTGCGGCTCATTACCCTTCTTGACCGTAGGTGGCGCTGAAGCGGGTGGTGTTTTCACCGCTTTTGGCGTGGTTCCAGATTTCGGAGTCGGCTGTGCCTGGACAGGTTGATCCGCAGGCTTAACTTTCACGGCAGGGCTTGGAGTTGTAGGTTTAGCCTCCGGGATAGTCACCTTTCGAGGATCAGGTGTGCGAATAGGAGCAGGGGCCTCCTCTGTAGACTCTTGTGGAGCTGGCTTGTTGGCATGAGGCGAGGAAGATGGTTTACCAGTTTGTGTTTGAGCAGATGACGAAAAAGGCTGAAGGGTAGTTTGGGAAAGTAC
Organism: uncultured Acaryochloris sp.; assembly: GCA_937941595.1. Classification (GTDB taxonomy): domain Bacteria; phylum Cyanobacteriota; class Cyanobacteriia; order Thermosynechococcales; family Thermosynechococcaceae; genus Acaryochloris. The sequence goes on from CALDHF010000200.1 coordinate 9,579, forward strand.
AGCTTTGTCCCCCAATACACAGAGCAATAAGCTCGACGTTAAGAGGGGCTTGACCCAGGATTTCCACAGAGAATTAGGATGATAGTCCATTGCTTTCCTTAGTAAAGAAACTAGCCAGGGCACCTTTAGGACCCACTAAAGCGAGATCCCGAAGACACGACAGATGAGAAGATCTTTCTCCTCTCAAACAACCCCCAAGAAACTGTAGACTGATTCAATAAAATCAATCACAACAGTTCATGAAGCCTGCAAACAGGCTTCGAGCAATTTTGCCCTGATTTGTAAGCTGATATATAAGCAGCAATAGAGTACCCAATCACATAAAGGATTTGCACAACATGCGCATATTAATCATGGGAGGGACCCGGTTTATTGGGGTTTATCTGAGTCAGATCCTAGTGAACCAGGGGCACGAAGTCGTTTTATTTAACCGAGGGAATCATACCCCAGCACTCTCTGGTTTAGGTCAAATCCATGGTGATCGCACCGATGCGGCCCAGCTCCAAGCTAAACTCGCCCATGAAAACTTTGATGTCATTTTTGACAACAATGGCCGGAAACTCACTGATACTCAACCCCTGGCTCAACTCTTTAAAGACCGCGTCAAACACTTCATCTATATGAGTTCAGCCGGAGTGTATCTAAAGTCGGATCAAATGCCCCACCGTGAGGATGATCCCACCGACCCTAAAAGCCGTCACCTCGGGAAAGCTGAGACAGAAGCAGATTTATCTGCCCAAGGCCTTCCCTTTACATCCATTCGTCCAACCTATATCTATGGACCTAAAAATTACAACGACTTAGAAGCCTGGTTCTTTGATCGGATTGTACGCAACCGTCCTATTCCTATCCCCGGCAACGGCCAACATATCACCCAGTTAGGTCATGTTCAGGATCTAGCAGAAGCAATGGCATCAGTACTCAACAACACCCAAGCCATTGGGCAAATCTACAATATCAGTGATAGTCGGTATGTCACCTTTGATGGGTTAGCCAGAGCCTGTGCCCAGGCGGCAGGCCAATCCCCCGACGATCTAAAGCTAGTTCACTATGACCCCCAACAGTTCGATTTTGGTAAGCGAAAAGCCTTTCCAATGCGTCTCCAGCATTTCTTCGCCGATATCCATAAAGCTTGCCAAGATCTAAACTGGCAACCTAAATATGATCTAGTGACAGGACTGCAAGATTCATTCCAACAGGACTATCTCGCCACAAAACGAGATCAGGCTGAGATTGATTTTTCCCTGGATGAGCAAATTTTATCTGCAGTCGCAAGTTAAGCCATACCGAAAAATCACTCAACTCGTGACCGATCTACGAACCTGTCGTGAGTGAGGCAAGGCCATGCTGCTCTGTGAGAATATGAAGATTAGTCACCGAGATAAATCCCTAGCCCCTGAGCAGTTTTAACCAATGTCCCTTTAGGATCAACGGCTCGATAATGGGCGATCGCCTCTGTAATAGGAACGCTCAAGACTTGTCGGTTTTGCCAAGTGACCATTTGGTCAAATTGCTCTGCCGCAATCAAGTCAACCGCAGCAACGCCAAAAGCAGCGCCAATCAATCGATCAGATGGAGATGGCATCCCGCCTCGCTGCACATGCCCCAAAACTGTCACCCGTGTTTCGGCAACGTGACGACCGCAAATCTGCTCTGACAAATATTGGCCAATTCCGCCTAATCGACATTCTCCCAAGCCATCAGTGTGGGTGAGAGCATCTCCTCCTTCTGTACGCACTGCCTCCGCTACCACAATCAGAGAATAATTTTTACCCTGTTGCTGACGTTCTTTGATCTTGGCGCAAACATTATCAATCGTGTAAGGAATTTCAGGAATAAGAATAATATCAGCCCCCCCGGCTATCCCTGCACTGATAGCAATATGGCCTGCATCTCGGCCCATCACTTCTAGAATAATGACTCGACTATGGCTGGCAGCAGTGAATTGCAGGCGATCTAAAGCTTCTGTGGCAATATTAACAGCGGTATCGAAGCCCACAGAACGCTCGGTCACTCCTACATCATTGTCAATGGTTTTCGGGATGCCAACTAAATTCCAATTCCCCTGCTGGGCGAGTTTCCGCAGAATAGCGATACTTCCATCCCCACCAATACCAATCAGGGCATCTAATCCCAGCGTGTGATATCCAGCAATAATATCTTCCGAGCGGTCTAGGACAGAACCATCGGGCATGGGAAAAGCAAAGGGGTTACCCTTATTTGTTGTTCCCAACATGGTCCCCCCTGCAGTCAGTAGGGGATCTACCTGATTGGGCTTTAATACCACAGCATCTGGCGGATCTTTCATCAGACCATGGGTTGCTTGTCGAATCCCCATCACTTCCCAACCATATTGCTTGCCAGCACGAAGAACCACTGCTCGAATCGTGGGATTAAGCCCAGCGCAATCACCACCACTTGTAAGAATCCCAACTCGCTTTTGCTCGCCCATATTTACCGATTATTATTCAGAGGATTGGTTTATTTAGAAGTAACGTAAACCAAAGGTGGCAGTAATTCTTGGAACTCCAGGTTGAATTTATCTTTGTCAGGGAAACATCAAGCCCATATTATTTCCAAAAACTGATAGCCAAACCACATCTAATCACCCAATAATTCCAAATTTGTCTCATAATGCGGTTTCTCTGTATACTAAATACTAGTACATGTGTTTTACATGACTAGTCTTCTTGCATCCAGTGTATGGAAAGAATGGATTCGGGTAGGCAGCCTTGTGTTAAAACGCTTGTATTTTGATGTGTTTATCGATCTTATGTGCCGTGGAACCCTTATCAAAAGCTCAGCAAGAATTGTTTAATTGGTTGGTTCAATATATTGATCAGCATCAACATGCACCCTCCATTAGACAAATGATGCAGGCGATGGAATTAAAATCTCCAGCCCCCGTACAGAGTCGATTGGAACATTTGCGAAAAAAAGGCTATGTTGACTGGGACGTGGGTCAAGCCCGAACTCTACGCATCGTCCATCCCGATCGATTTGATACAAATGCTGGCATTCCTGTACTAGGTACAATCGCGGCAGGTGGGCTGATTGAACCCTTTGTTGAAGTTGTAGACTCCATAGAATTTAATCCCCAGCAATGGCCTCCCCATTCCTATGCATTGCGGGTTAACGGTGACAGTATGATCGATGCCCATATTACAGATGGCGATATCGTAATTATGTGCCCTGTTCAAGAACCTAAAAGCATAAAAAATGGCACTATCGTCGCCGCTAGAGTTGAGGGCGAAGGCACAACCCTCAAGCGGTTCTACCTGCAAAATAATAAAGTAACTCTCGAAGCGGCTAATCTAGAATATCAGCCCATCAAAGTACCTGCGTCCCAAGTCCAAGTACAAGGTTCACTGCTTGGCGTTTGGCGGAGCTATTTCTAATCAGGCTTCCCAAATACCCGCTCCTTACATTTAATATTTCTCTGCTGAACTTTTTGGGTCTATTTTAATTAATTTGTAGCAGCTCCCCAGCATATTCGCAGCACTGATGGAAACGTAGCGCTGAGATCAAACTTACAGCAAAAGCTTTCTTCTGAATACAGGTTAGTGCAGCAGCATTGCATAATTTTGGAATAAGAGTAAACAAGGCTTATCCACGATCAGAGACTAAATTGCAGATAATTTTGCAATCCACATATCTGCTGGGTCACAATAAAAATCAATTTCATTAACTTGGTATTCAGATGCCCCATCAGCATCACTAATGCAAATACGATCGCCTTTCTTAACACCAGCTTTACACGATGTCATGTAAAAACCAGTCTGGTTCTCGATAGCTTCCAAACAATAATCAGATAAGGCAGAGTTCTCGTAGCGATGAACTCTGCGCTTCTGCAGTCGACGAGGGACATTCCCGAACGGGAACGAGATGGGCTGACGTAGTTGTGTAAATACCATGAACTTTCCCCCAAAACCTTTTAATCGGTCTAATGTAGGTCACTTTATCACACATGTCAGATTATGTTCAAGGAAAAAGTCATTTAGTGTCAGAGAGGGTGAGCTTACTTCGACTTCGAAATCATTTACTAGCCTGTCCCTGATCGTTAGAAAGCTTTAATATATAGGGATTTACAATCTAATTTGAGTTATTTTTTAGGATAATGACAACTCAATATCTTGAGTAAGAGCATATCTAATCTGATTGGAGACAGGTCTTAAAGAGCTAAACAGACCCGAGATAGAAGCTTTAACTACATGGACGTATCTAAAATATATTGGGGCAAAAGGTGACTTTATATGACTTCATATGACTTTCAGGTAAATTTCTATGGAGTATCTTCTTTGTCTTAGTCTTGAAGTCCTAGTCTTGAATCTGGACTCGTGATGCATCGAAGAAACCACTTAAAATCCATCAAACTGCTCAATATTTCGCATTTAATTAGATGTTTGGCATACAGGGACTTGACTTTGGTTGAAACCCTCAGAAGCCATCTCCATCTCCTGTGATTAGCATCACAATCAAAAACTTTAAAAAATCGTAAAGTGCCTCTATCGATAGTAGAGTCCCATATCTTGCAATCTCGCGCTGTAATCAAGTCTGAAGCATATTTCGTCAAAGTATTTCGTGAAATTAGGCTCTGTCCCTGAAGCTAAGATATATTTTCTTCGCCCAGCTTGAATTCAACTCAACCAATTTTCAATCGTTCTGTATAGAATTATTAAAAAAAAATAAGTAGCGTGAAATATTGCATCATTGTAATATGAAGTACGGACAAGTTGATACCAACCAATTTGTCTCAAAGCTCTCTGTTTATCCTATTTATTTTCAGGGCAAGTTTAGTTGCTAGTCGCAACAGTTTTGAGGGGAACCAATGTGACATTTATTGAATACTGGTTTGACATCAATGGCTATCAGCAAAAACCCATAGCAAAGTTCTCTTACTTTCTCAACCATTCACACGTTGCCTCTTTAATTGAATAAAATTAGCCCTCAAATAACCGAAAATCTATAATTCTATAGTCTTAACTATAAAAATTTCATTGTATTTGAATAGATTACTTAACTCATTAATTCAAAAATCTCAGGAAAATTTTCTTATTAAGAAATTCACGGTTTAATCATGGGAATACTTAGTTTAAAAGAGGATGTTTTTTGGCTATGAATATGCTGACTATTCCAAAAGCTGGATAATTACTAGGAAAGACTTGAGAACTTTAGCAGTAGACTATTACTCAATAGCCCAGTTCTATGTACAATGGTGCCCGTCAATTTGTTAATGAAAAGCTTTCAGGCCAAGCGAAAGTGGCTGACCCACTCTATCTAGTGCCTTCACTTCCTCAGGGTCAACCGGAGTCTAAACAAGCGTATTTGATATTGCAGCGTCTTTTCCCAGATGCTGAGTTGAGCAATATTCAAACAACGGTTTTTCTGCAAGCTTGGCAAGGAAAAACCTATCAGCAGATTGCTCATAGCACCGGCTATGATGCGGATTATATTAAAGATGTTGGCCATAAACTATGGCGCAAGCTGTCAGAGATTTTAGGAGAATCTCTCTCCAAGCATAATTTTTGCTCTATCTTAAGACGTCGGTTTCAGCAGTTAGAAGAGGCTGAACTAGCTCACTCGTTACCCGGACATCCAGGTGTTGGCCCTCTTCCATTCCATAGACCTAAAAAAGATACGTTGCATATTTGCGACTGGGGTGAAGCAGCTGCAGTTCCTGTCTTTATAGGCCGACAGTTTGTGTTGACGCAGCTCAAACGCTGGATGATGGAAGACCATGCGCGTTTAATCGGCATTTTTGGCTTGGGAGGGGTCGGTAAAACTGCACTAGCAGTGAAATGTGTAGAGCAAGTTAAGGATCAGTTTGATCGTATTATCTGGCGGTCTTTGCGAGATCAGCCCGATTTTGACATTCTCATGGCAGACTTGCTGAAATCTCTAGCAGGGCACGAGAACATGGTGCTACCAGAAGCAGCAAAAGACAAAGTCACTCTACTGCTCACCTATCTCAACCGATATCGTTGTTTGCTGATCCTGGATGATTGGTTTTCTGTTTTGCAAGGAGATGAATTAGCAGGAAGTTACCAGACAGGCTGTGAAGCTTACGGCTTACTCCTAAGAAGAGTCAGTGAAAGTCGTCATCAGAGCTGTGTCATGATTACGAGTAGGGAACAACCCGCAGGACTGGCTTTTACTGATAATCAAGCTTTCCCGAGCCGCACACTTTTTTTGGACGGAGTGGATCAAGAGTCTGGCAGAAAAGTTCTGAAAGCATTTGGCCTTGAAAGTTCTGAAGAGTCTTACGATCTTTTACTACAGAGCTATACGGGGAATCCTCATGCCCTGAGGATGGCCGTAAAAACGATAGGCGATTTTTTCGCTGGCGATGTTCCCCAATTTCTCGAAAGAGGAGAACTCATTTATGGGGATATTCGTCGACTGCTTGATCAACAATTTGGACGTTTGTCAAAGCTAGAAATCTCTATTATGAAAAGTCTGGCTGGTTTGGATAAACCGGGTTCTTTAGCAGATATTGCTCAGGATGTTGCTTTAGAGCGAAGTGATCTTTTACTAGATGCTCTAGAGTCACTTCACCGCCGTTCTTTTATCCGTAAACAAAATGGCGGCGTCATCAATGTTCCACAAATTCTGCAAGAGTATATCTCTTCGTCTCACGAACCACCACTGGGTAGTTCTTAAGTCAATTATCACTATCAGTCTTGTGGGCGTTATACCTCTCGGAAATATATGTATAACCTGCTGCTACTGTTGAAGTTTAGCCACTATCTTTTGCTTTACTGACTGATATTTCTGCTTCAAGAGTTGTTTACTATCTGCTAGTGAGCCGCTAGGGACTTTGCTGTGTGAAGTTTGCAAGCAATCTTTGAGCAATTGACATTGGCGTTCAGGAACACGAACAGTGGTGACGTTAACAGGCTGACTGGGATTAGAGGAGTCAAAGAAGATTAATAAAAAATATTCAGTTTTACTTAAAAGCTCCGTAATATGTCGTCCACCAGCGTCTTTGAGATCAACATAGCATGGTAACCAACGGGGACCATGTTGCCGATCAAATAAGGTGGTAATCCATAAAATCGTTGGATGAGGAGTGAACGTGCACAGAAAATGGCTGTGACGGCTACTGAGAGAACATTGCTCAATATCTTGCTTTGACAACATTACCCACAAGGCCACGGCCTCTTGATCAGGGGCTTGGATTGTCTGGGCAAAAACAATGTTGGCTATCGGTTTATTTTTAGGCCAGGATGCACGCCAGGCCAAATCTTCAAGAGACCAAAGCACCACTTGTGTTTGTGCATCCAGCGTTGAAGTAGCACCTTTTGCTGAGGGTTTCGGCGGCGTAGCAGTCTTTAAGTTTGGACTGTGCAGTCCCGCTATTTTGGGTATGCTCGGTTGGGTGGGAGAGAGCTGATGGTTAATCTCCTTGAGAGCGTTAAGAATTTCCGCTACAGATTGAGGGCGACGCTCGGGAGTTTTGGCTAGGCAACTCATAATCAGCTCTTCTAAAGCTGAGGGGACTCGTAAGGTTGGATCCACATCGCGTAAAAGTTGAGGAGAAGTGTGTTGGTGAGCTTGAGCCCAACTTTCGATCGTATTGGCCTCGGCCATGATGGGGAAACAACCGGTGAGACCCTCAAACATGGTGATGCCTAAGCTATAGATATCGGATTGTGCATCTACTAGGGCACCACTAAATTGTTCTGGTGAACCATACGCCACAGTGCCGACAAAAGAGTGAGATCTCATGTCTTTTGCTTGGCTACTCAAGAAATCGGAAATTCCAAAGTCGAGTAATTTGGCCAATTCACCTAAACTGGCGTCTTCAATGATGAAAATATTGCTTGGTTTAATATCCCGATGAATCACGGAATGGACTTCACCCTCAATATTGATTCCTTGATGGGCACACTGTAACCCAGAACATACCTGAGTCATGAGTTGGAGGAACCGCGGCAATGGGATATGTCCAGCTTCGATCATGTCGTCAAGGTTTTGTCCTTGCATAAACTCCATGACATAGAACGGAATTTGATCCTGGTGTAAGCCATAATCTAATACCCGCACAATATGTAGACTTTGATGTCCTAATAGAGCACCAATTCGGGCTTCGCGAGCAAATCTAGAAGCAATAGACTCACTTTGGAGGGTATGGGAAAGGAATTTAACCGCAACAGTCACATCTCCCAGCAATTGATCTTCGGCTCGGTAAACGCTGCCCATTGCACCATTCCCCACCAACTCAACTAGTTTGTAGCGATCGATTACGAGTTGGCCAATTTGAATATTAGGCTTATGAGTATTTTGTTCTTTTGGGGTTTGTGATTGGTTAAACCGAAAGTATTTATTGAGCAGCTTCACTGACGGTGCATCCCCGTTCCTGCGACAAACAACTAGATAACTATCTCTTTCTTAGTTTGCCCTGCAAAGCAGATGGACCTCACAAGTAATACTATTTGGGGATCACTACTCTGTCATTGAAGCGTCCAATTTTTCGGTAGGGGCTGTGAGCAATGGCCTAAATACAACAAGGCCGGAAAGGTTAACTTTCCAGCCTTGAATGGTGAAGCAGAGTTACAGATATTAGCTGATTACACTAACCATTCCTGTACCGCTTCTTCTTTTGTGTTGGTTCGACGTTCGGGCGTTTCACGGGTAAATTTCATGTGAATCGAACGATTTTGCTCACCATCTGCAGCCACAGCCATAATCGGATAATCGATCAAGCCATCTTGGAAGGACATTTGGAATCGAAAGGTACCATCTGCATTGAGTTGAATGGGTTGTCCCCCAATGGTGACATTTGCATCTGGCTCTGTAGCACCATAGACAATCAGTTCGGCATCAGCCACAAGCCAAAACTGTCGAGGTCGAATAGGAGGCGCTGAGGCAGAAAAGCCGACCCCAGACATATTGACGCCGGAAGCTGTCGGAATAGCCCATAATCCAACTCCAGACGGGAAAACATAAGAGCTAAGAGTCGACTCATGAGCGGGAGCCTGCTGCATAGAACCGTAAAGAGAACCTGCTACCCGGAGCGCTTCAACCCCTTCAGTCATGTTAAAGACTTGATCGTAAATGCTATTTTCAGCATTAGACGAAGCCACTTTCTTCTCTGGGGGCACTAGGTTTGCCAACTGTTGACCACGTAGGTCCATATCCCAATCAACGGTGATGAACTGATCTTCAACCCAGTCTGATGGGTATGTGGGAGGAATGTGGACCGGGACAGAACGAGCTAGAACGAGCCAGCGGCCGTCTCCACAGCGATAGCCAATTTCAATAACATAATCGCGATCGCTAACTGGAATCGGCAGATACCATTCTCGAACCATCTCATCACAGGGATATTCCTGAACGCTATGGGGGATTTGGGAGGCTAAATTAATATCTGTGGCATCATACAGGCGCAGAGCAAGCTGTTGCCCCCCCTGATTGCGCAAAATCATTTTATGCTCGTGGGGAATATCCCAATAGGTATAAGCCCACTGAGGGTCCCGGGGCATGAGCACAATTCGAGTTTCGCCGTAGCCATCGGGCAAATCATTAATTTCTTCATCGACGGAAGCTAGAACAACCGTATCTTCTTGGCCCACTTCAAATTTTGCGGCTTCTACTCGCTCTTGAGCCGTAATAGTGTCTGCAAATTCTGGACTGCTGTGATTACTGGTGTTGGGGGGAAGGGTTGAATTTTGTTGGGCAACCCGGATGGATTCCAACAACTGATCTTTGCGCATACGGCTATACCGGGACACGCTGTATCGGCTGGCGACTCGCCGCAGTTGTCGCAATGTCATCTGTTCTAAAGGCAGTTGATCTGGAGACATATCAGCATAATCCTCAATGGGTAACAAATTAGTAGCGCGTATCAGACCAAAGTTAACGATGAGTATTTGTAACTATCTGGGGATCGCTTTGTTAACAAATATGAACGATCTCTCTGTATTCGTCAAGGACCAAAAACTAGTAAATATATAGTGTTAACGAGAAGTAAGTATATTTGGGGATCGGAGTGTCATGAGATCATAACAAAATTACAGGCGCAGGGATCATAGGCTCACTGAGGAGAGATGTCTAGCACTTTTTCTGAATTGCTGTATATTGCCTCTGAACTACCGTGGTCAAAAATCTAGCTAGCCTTCAATGGATGGGATGCTGTTACCTTCACCCTCTGAATCTAGACCTTCAGAGGGTGAAGGCTGACTCCAAATAGTCTAATAGCACCCATTCATGAGACACAAACTGGATGGGAACGCCCAAATTGATAGTGTCAGGGATGGGAAATAGGGGGTGAGGATGAGCTGTAGCCTGAGGCGTTTTGATAGGTCGACACTGAACTAGCGCCACATCAAATCGGCATGGCAGCTCTGCTAACTGCAGGTGTGTGCTTAAGAAAACCTGAGCTGTTGTCCATAATTTCCGTTGCTTCTGTGGGGTGATTGCCAAACGGCCATCTGCATCCCAATTGCCAGGACTCCGAGTTTTCACTTCTACAAAAGCCAAAATTCCAGGATCTGTGCGAGTCTTGCCGACAGAAATAGGAGATTGGGCAATAATATCAACTTCGCCCCGCCGACAACGCCATTGATGGGCTAGAACAGTCCATTGTTGCTGTTGCAACCATTGAATTACCAATTGCTCTCCCCAAGTGCCCAGATCAGCTGTTGTCAGTTTTGCTGGCTGATCTGGCGTCGGTGGCTGGGAGAAAGGTGGCATACTTTTGTCGAAAAAGCGGGCTAGACTTCGATAGGATCATAGATACTCATATTCTTTATCATCCCTGAATGTGAAATTCACCGTCTGATTTAAAGACAAAACTATGAAGATGTATTTTGCCAACGTATCTACCCATTGCCATCGTGTGTACCGCTTATTCTTTACGGGTCTGTTGGGGGTGCTCTTGATATGCACCTGTCTGACGACCAGTTGGACGCCTGCTGCCTGGGCAGACGTGTATAACAAAGAAATCTTATTGAATGTTGATTTTTCAAATCGTGACTTGACCGACGCTAGCTTTACGAAGGCTGACTTGCGAGGGAGCGATTTTAGCAATAGCAACTTACGAGGCGTGAGCTTTTTTGCCGCCAACCTTGAGGACGTCAACCTAGAAGGAGCGAATCTCAGTTTTGCCACCCTAGATAGTGCTAGGTTTGCTCGGGCGAATCTAACCAATTCTAATTTCGAAGGGGCCTTCGCTTTCAATGCCGAATTTCGCAAGGCGATTATAGATGGCGCAGATTTCACGGATGTCGATTTGCGAGATGATACTCATGACCTCTTGTGCCAAACTGCTCAGGGCACTAATCCAGTCACGGGACGCAATACCCGCGATACTTTGTATTGTGATTAATCCTATCTCTAACCAGGCAAATTCAAGATATTGCTCCTAAGACAGGCTCTCTCTATGTTCTTTTGGCGTAGACCTCAACAGCGCTGGCAATTCCCAAAGCTATTGGGGATATTTGGGGTGGTGGTGCTATTTATTTTGAGTTGTAGCCCTCGTTCTTTAGGTCCATCGGGTACTGTTGCGGATCAATCTCAGCGAATTACCCTGGGTAGTACTGCCAAAATCCGCACCATTGATCCCGCGGATGCCTATGAACTCTTCCCAGCGACATTGCTCTACAACATGGGAGAACGGTTATATACCTATGATTTAGAGACAACAAAGTTGGCACCCCAGTTGGCAACAGCCTTGCCTCAAGTGAGTGATGACGGATTGACCTATAGCATTCCCTTGCGGCAAGGGGTTGTGTTCCATGACGGATCACCGTTTAACGCTGAGGCCATGGCATTCTCATTGCGGCGGTTTATGAATAATGGTGGGCAACCATCTTTTTTATTGGCCGAACCGATTGCGGAAGTGTCTGCTACTAATGAATACGAACTAACGATTACGCTTAAGAAACCGTTTGCGGCTTTACCTGCACTGCTGACTTTTTTTGGCGCTTGTGCTGTTTCCCCCCAAGCCTACACTATTGGTCCTGGGCAGTTTGAGCCCAAAGCGTTTGTGGGGACTGGCCCCTATAAGCTGGTGAAATACGGGAGTGATTTTATTCGCATGGATGCCTTTGAGCAGTACTGGGGGGCCAAACCCGCCAATACTGGCATTGATTTGCAATTGTTATCAACCTCTGCGAACCTTTTCAACCAGTTGCGGACAGGGGCCATTGATGTTGGGTATCAGGAGTTAGAAACTGAGCAGATTCAGCGTCTGCAAACCGATGCTGAATCGTCTGCATGGCAAGTGATTGAGGCTCCAGGGAATGCGGTGACCTATATGGTTTTGAATGTCAAACAAAAACCCCTCGATCAGGTTGCCATTCGCCAAGCAATCGCCTTGTTGGTGGATCGACCTCTGATCAAAGAGCGGGTTTTTCGAGGCCAAGCAGAACCGCTGTATAGTCTTATCCCTAGTACGTTTGAGGAGGCTCGCCCTGTCTTGCAGTCTCAATATGGGGACGGTGATCCGGCTAAAGCTAGGACGTTACTAACTGCCGCAGGATATTCTGCTCAGAAGCCGTTGACGATTGATCTTTGGTATCCATCGAATTATGCGGCTAGACGCCTCATGGCCAATTTACTGCAAGCTCTTGTAGAAGAGCGATCTCAAGGACTTCTCAAGTTCAAACTACAGGGTGTGGAATCTACCGTTGGCAACAATAGTTTAGATAAAGGGATTTACCCTGCATATCTCGTCAACTGGTATCCTGATTTTTTCGATCCTGATACGTATATTCAGCCTTTCTTATCCTGTGGGAAAGGAACTGAAAGTACGGGATGTGAGGAAGGAGGGAGTCGCTCCCTAGGGTCTTTTTACTACAACGATAGGGTGAACAAACTGATTGAACAGCAGCGCCAAACCCAAGATGCTCGGGAACGGCAGAAACTATTGGTGGAGATCCAAGAACAGTTTTCGGAAGATATCCCCTATATTCCTCTGGTGCAGAGGAAGGACTATGCCTTTAGTGGCAAAGGGATTGATGGAGTGCAAATTACCAAGAATCAGCAGTTCCCAATGTGGACGATCAGCAAGTCATGATCGTTAGATACCCACGATGTAGATGCTGAATCCAATCTGCTTTGACGGACTACTCTAAAAGTAAGGATGATTTCAGGGATCGGCAAAAAGTGCTGATGGCGGATAACCCTTGACTGGGACTGCCTTCACTAAGGCGATTGACAAAGGCACTACCAACAATGGCAGCATCTGCGCCCCAGTCCATGACCTGGCGAGCTTGTTCAGTACGGGAAATACCAAAGCCAACACCGATGGGTTTATCTGTCACTTGTCTGAGATCTGCAATTAAATCTTGGACCCGGCTCTCTACTTTGGTCCGCATTCCAGTAACGCCTGTTGTGCTGACTAGATAAATAAACCCTTGTGACTGCTGGGCAATATTGCGAATCCGTTCTGGAGAGCTGGTGGGGGCGACAAGTAAGGTGACTTCGATCCCTAGGTCAGCGGCCTGCTGCAAGAGGGTTGCTGATTCTTCTAGGGGCAAATCGGGGACGACTAATCCGCGAACGCCAGCTTTAGCAATAGTTTGGAGAAATTGAGTAGTGCCCCGGTGATAAATGGGATTGTAGTAAGTGAACAGGATAATCGGGGCGCGTACTTCTGGAGATAGTTCGGAGACCATGGACAAGACATGATCCAGTCGGGTGCCTTGTTGCAAGGCTCGGGTGGCGGCGGCCTGAATCACAGGTCCATCGGCCAACGGATCAGAGTAGGGAACACCTAATTCGATAAGGTCAGCCCCATTTTCATCTAATTGACGGAGGGCTTTGGCGGTGGTTTCTAGATCCGGATCCCCGGCAGTTAAAAAGGGAATTAAGGCACATTGACCGCGATCTCGCAGTTGGGCAAAACAGTCAGAGACAGAGGTCATTGTTATTCTTGCTCATCATCAACTTGGGATTGCAGGACAGCTAGCTCTTCTGGCGTCATTTCCTGTAAGCGCTTTTCTAGCACGGCATCTTCATAATCTTCGCGCTGCTGATTGTAAGTCATGTTGCCTGTGACCACTCGCAAGAAGTAGGAGGCCACCCAGCCCACCAAGCCTGCGGCAAAAACGACCTGGCTCCAGACGCCTGCACTTTGGGGTTCAATGCCAAAAGCTCGTAAACCTGCGTATATCAGTCCACCCGCAACAAAAACTCCGAAACCAATTGCGATCGCATCTATTCGGCGCATTGGTTCAACCTTAGATTTTGCGGGGTTGGGGACGGAAATTTAAGAAGGGACTCAGCAACAGTAAGCTGGGGAAGAACAAGAACACCAGAAAATACATAAACCCGCGCTCAAAAGAACTGGCGACATACCACCGCTTTTGCAGGTAAAAGTAGGTAATTGCTGGCATCACCAACAGATAACCTCCCAGCAGTCCCAGCAATAGGATTAAATTAATAACCATAGAAATCGGATTTTTGCTTAAGCCTAAAGAATTTGGAAAGAGCAGCAATTTGGATTAAGGCTGAGTAGCCATCCTGCTATCTTTCGTCCTCTCATTCTACCCCGAGGGTTGACTTCCGTTTAGAATTCACACTGTCTCTAATGCATTTAATCCATTGACTGTGGTTTCTGATGAGGCTGCGAGTTGATCTGCTGCTCTAGAACTTTAACTCGCTGCCAGAGCTGGGGAAGCTTTTTAATATGGGCCATAACTCGTAGCCACAGTCGATGGTCCATGGCCGGATAGCCCGCCACCTTCGCGTTGGCAGCTAAAGATTGATGGACGCCGCTTTGAGCGGCAACGGTAGTGTGATCCCCCAAGGTGACTTGTCCCGAGATCCCGACCTGACCCGCCAGGATCACCTGCTGGCCGAGATGGGTTGCCCCTGCCATCCCCACCTGGGCACAAATCAAACTATCTGCGCCGATCTGACAGCCATGGCCAATCTGTACCAAGTTATCAATTTTGGTCCCCGTCCCAATCCGAGTGTCGCCCACCGCTGGCCGATCGATGGTGGTATTGCACCCCACTACCACCCGATCTTCCAAGATGGTGCGACCCGATTGAGGCATGGGATGCCAGCGATACGGTGAGGGAGGCGGCAGGGGCACATACCCAAAGCCTTCGGCTCCAATGACTGCACCACTGTGGATGACACAGTTCGTACCTATAATTGTGCCTTCGTGAATCACACAGTTGGCATGGAGGATGGTGCGATCGCAAATCCGTACCCCCGGATAAATCACCACATTGGCATGAATCTGGACGCCATTCCCAATGGTGACGTCCCCATGAATAACAACATGAGCCCCAATAGCCACCTCTTCCCCCATGGCGACGGTCGGGTCAATAACGGCTGAAGAATGATGCACGAGTGGCAATTGCCAAGGTTGGTAAAAACAAGCAATGGCCTGTGCAAATAGATAGCGAGGCTGATCCGTCGACAGCCAGGCGATGCCTCTAGCAGTGGCTTGTGCTTGCAACTCTGGATCCCGGGGCAAAATCAAGGCACTCGCCTGAGTCTGGTCGATCTGGCTAGCCCATTTTTTCCCGTCGATAAAGCTTAGCATTCCCGGTGCAGCTTGATCGAGCACTGCTATCCCTTGCAAGTCAGGGTCATGTTTTGGATCTGCAACCAAGCTAGTATCAGAAGCAATGATGGCTGCTGGCCCGGTGGTAATAGGTTCAGCAGAAACTATCGCCAGCAGTTCACTCAGCTTCATGATTGAGCGGATATAAGCTGGTGCTAAACATCATCACTAGTCCAGCACAGTCATATCTTGAATCTTCCACTCATCTTGATCGCGAATGAGGTCATACCGAACTCGGTAGGTATCCTCTGTATAGGAAGCAGCAGATAAC